>NZ_JAACGD010000001.1 GCF_022810445.1 Candidatus Cardinium sp. cBcalN2
AGCTTTTTTCATCAGCGCTTGATTTTTTGGCTACTTTTTGATCAAGCAAAAAGTAGCTCTAAAAAATTCATTTTTTACCAGTGTCAGGAACAGATACGGAGAAACAGAACTCGCCCGCTACGCGGGCTCAAACAAAGCTGTTTTTCTATTTCAGCTCCAAGGAATGATCGCTGATCGCAATTATTTTACAAGGGGCATTTTTTATTTTCGTGCGTAGCGCTACCACAGTAGTGAATGGATACAACTTGATTAAATCTAGTTTCTTAGAAGCGGATCAGAACATCATCTGTCTGAAGCCCGCATAGCGGGGTGAGCTTATGATCTTCCCGTTGAAAAACAGATAGTTTTTTGCTTTACTGTGTGCTACATTCCTTTATAGAAGACTGATAGCCTCATGCTAAAAGTTTATAAACACAGCTGCAATAAAATAGATTTTTCTTCTTTTTTATCAAGAAAAAGGTAACATTAAACAACCCTATACTTTAATTTCAACCTCTACACCACTAGGCAACTCTAACTTGGTTAATGCATCTACTGCCTTTGAACTACTAGAGTAAATATCTATTAATCGCTTATGGGTACAAAGTTCAAACTGTTCCCGTGACTTTTTATTTACGTGTGGAGAACGCAATACGGTATAAATTTCTTTTTTACATGGCAGGGGAATAGGGCCATTTACTACTGTTTTAGTAGCTTTTACAGCCTTAACGATGCTATCTGCCGATTTATCTAAAAGAAGAGCATCGAATGATTTAAGTTTGATGCGAATTTTTTGATTCATATGATTGTTTGCTATCTGTTCTACTTATACCGTTATACCTTTTGCTTTATTAATAATAGCTTCTGCTAGGTTTTTAGGAACTGGTTCATAATGCGAAAAAGTTAATGATGCAGAGGCTCTACCTGAAGTAATGGTTCTTAGATCTGTAACATAACCAAATAGCTCTGCCAATGGTACATCTGCTTTCACGATTTGTGTTCCACCTTTACTGTTCATACCTTTCATAATTCCTCTTCTTCTGTTAAGGTCGCCTGTTACGGGACCTGTAAACTCATTAGGGGTAGCTACTTCTACAGACATAATAGGCTCTAAAAGTACAGGAGAGGCCTTCTGCGCCGCCGCTCTGAACCCAGCTCTAGCACATAATTCAAAAGATAAAGAATCTGAGTCCACGTCATGATAAGAACCATGAAAGATTTTAACCCGCATCGATTCTACAGGATAATTGGCCAGCGGACCATTTTCCATAGCAGCTGTAAAGCCTTTCTGAATCGCTGGAATAAACTCTTTAGGGATAACGCCCCCAATAATTTTATTGACAAATTCTAACCCTGGCTCAATAGGCTCTCCTTGAACCATTGCTTTAGGCCCTATTTCAAAAACGATATCTGCAAACTTACCCCTACCGCCTGTTTGTTTCTTATAGACTTCTTTATGCTCTACTGTGGCTGTCAGTGCCTCTTTGTAGGCTACTTGCGGTGCACCTTGGTTGAGCTCAAGCTTGAATTCTCGTCTAAGTCGATCAATAATGATTTCTAGGTGTAATTCACCCATGCCCTTGAGAATGGTTTGGCCTGTTTCACGATCAGTTTCCATCCGTAAGGTTGGATCCTCTTCCATCAGCTTGGCGATAGATAGGGTTAACTTATCTTGGTCTGCTTGCTTTTTAGGTTCAATCGAGTAACCAATTACCGGCTCTGGAAAGATGATGGCTTCTAGTATCGCTTTATCTTTTTCACCAGTGAGCGTATCGCCTGTTTTAATCTCTTTAAAGCCAACTACTGCGCAAATATCACCTGCTTGCACCGCGTTAATCGGATTTTGTTTATTGGCATGCATTTGCATAAGCCGTGCAATCCGTTCTTTTTTACCCGTTCTATTGTTATGAACATAAGATCCGGCATCTAATGTGCCAGCATAGACCCGTAAAAAGGCAAGCCTACCCACAAAAGGATCGGTGGCAATTTTAAAAGCTAATGCAGTAAATGGTTCATTATTTTCTGGTTTCCTGAGCACGACTTCTCCTGTATCTGGATGGGTACAGGCTACTGGGGGTAAATCTAGTGGAGAAGGCAGGTAGGCACATGCTGCATCCAATAATGCTTGAACACCTTTATTTTTAAAAGCAGAACCACAAAGGACAGGAGAAAAAGAAAGATCAATAACTGCTTTTCGAATCGCAGCTCTGACCTCACCTGGTGTAATAGTATCTGGATTATCAAAAAATTTCTCCATCAATGCTTCATCATAACTAGCTACACTTTCAATCAGATTTTGACGCCACTGGCCAACCGTCTCCATTAAGTCTTGAGGAATAGGGACTACCTGGTAAGTCATACCTAAATCATCTTCATTCCAAATGATGGCTTCATTGGTAATCAAATCTACTACCCCTTTAAAGGCAGCTTCACTACCAATAGGAATTTGCAATGGAACAGGATTGGCTCCTAGTTTTTCCTTGATTTCATTTAAGGCATTAAAAAAATTGGCACCTGCCCTATCCATTTTGTTAACAAAACAAATACGAGGCACTCTATACTTATCGGCTTGACGCCAAACAGTTTCAGACTGAGGCTCTACACCAGACACAGCGCAAAATAAAGCCACTGCACCATCTAAAACACGCAAAGAGCGCTCTACCTCCACAGTAAAATCGACGTGGCCAGGTGTATCGATGATGTTGACTTTGTAGGTTTGGGTTTTTTCATTTGCTTTTCCCTGTATAGTAGGATATTTCCAAAATGTAGTAGTGGCAGCCGAGGTAATGGTAATCCCACGTTCTTGCTCTTGGGCCATCCAATCCATTACAGCCCCTCCATCATGGACTTCACCTATCTTATGGGTTAGGCCTGTATAATATAAAATGCGCTCAGTAGTGGTGGTTTTACCAGCATCAATATGCGCCATGATGCCTATGTTTCTTAAAAAGCTTAGCTCATTTGCCATTTATCTCAAGTTAAAATGTGAGAAGGCTCTATTTGAACTAGCCATCTTATGGGTATCTATCTTACGTTTGAAAGCAGCGCCTTCTTCTTTAGCAGCGGCAATAATTTCATTAGTAAGCCTTTCTGTCATAGTTTTCTCTCCACGGGATCTTGCATAATCAATGAGCCATTTCATGCCTAAAAATACCCTTCTATCTGGCCTTATCTCAATCGGAACTTGGAGGGTGGCTCCCCCAACACGCCTACGCTTGACTTCTAAAGTAGGGGTTACATTGTGGAGTGCTTTACGCCAAACTTCTAATCCTGCTTCTTTTGTTTTCTGAGATACTGATTCGATGGTATCATAAAAAATACTAAACGCAAGGCTTTTTTTGCCCCGTTGCATTAATCCATTTACAAATCTGGTCACAAGTGGATCGCCATATTTATAATCAGGTGGTAATACCCTTTTTATAGCTTGTTTTCTTCTCATGTTATTCCTTTCACTGAAATTAATTTAAGGCTTATTTTTTCTTAGGTTTTTTGGCTCCATATACGGATCTTGCTTGACATCTTCCATTCACACCAGAGGTATCCAACACACCACGGATAACAGAGTAACTAACACCTGATAAATCTTTTACCCCTCCCCCTCTAATCAACACAATAGAGTGCTCTTGTAAATTATGGCCTTCTCCAGGAATATAGGTATTGACCTCTTTACCTGTTGTTAAACGCACCCTAGCTACTTTTTTCATAGAAGAGTTTGGCTTTCTTGGTTTCATAGTATACACTTTGATGCATACACCTCGCCGCTGCGGACAGGATGAAAGAGCTGGTGATTTTGATGCAGAAGTAGTTTTTTTTCTTCCTTTTTTTACGAGCTGTTGTATGGTTAACATCTGTTTAATAATATTTTTAGGTTTATTAGGTGTGTAAATTTACATAATTATCTAATGGTTAGCAAAAGTTAAGTATTTCTTCACGACATTAGTAAAAAAGGCATTTTTAATTTACTTCTTCCTTTTTGTGGATAGCAAGCCCCTACCACAGTGCTCCTAAAAAAATTCAATTCATTGAATACGCACTAATCTTGCTTATTTTGTTGAATGATTACTTGATTCGCATGGCGATTATTTAGTTCGGGTTCTGATTCCCAACCTATATGGTCAAGATAGTTTTTGAAATCTTTTAGTAGCTGAGCTTTCCTTTGCTCTTTGATAGTCTGATTTTTAACTCTTTCTTGACTGTCTTTATTAGCCTGGTCTAGTTGGTTTTGTAACTGCTTCTTTTTTATGTCTAGTTCATAATGTTCCTTCTGAGACCCTAAGCGTTGAGCTTCCTCAATGCAAAACTCTGCATAACAGAGGTGATCTTTAACTGATTGAAGATGTAGTTTTAAGTTTTCTTTTTCATTAGGTATTTTGGCATTATATCTATTGGATTGTTTTTTAAGGGTTTCTATATCTCTGCCACGCCACCAACGAGTCAAGGAACCCGTTATTGCATTACGAAATTTCTGTAGACTAGCTAACCCTTCTTGTAAGTGTAAATGTTTATATTCCAGTTTAGGCAAGAAGTAGTCTATGTATATTCTGCAATTCTCTATTTCTTTCTCAGCTATGCTTAAAGCATCTTTTGCATACTTTTTTGCATCTTGCTTTGTTTTTGGTTTCTTTTTGCTAACCGTTTCCAGTTTTATTTCAGTATTTAGGTCATCATCCTCATAGCACTGATTAGATTCTTTATAAGCAGGAGGAGGGTCAGACTGGCTCAAAAGATCTTTTTTTGGATAAGGAGGAGCAGTAGGTTTCTGTTCCCCAGGAGCCTTAAAACATTGGTTAAGAGCCATTAACCACGGCAACAATAATATAGATAAAGCACATCTCGTAACCAATCTAGATGGATATAAAAAAATACCTGGTAATTGTTGCTGCTTACTTTTGCTATTTTCAGTTGATTTTTGTAAGCTATACTGGTAGCTATTTGTATCTATTTTTTTAGCGCTATTTGGCTTCATCATCAAAATTATGGTTTGGTTTACGAAGTTGAAAAATATTAAAAAATTAGGGTGTAAATATAAAAAATTTATAGACTACTTTATAATTTATTAATTTACACAAGGCTTTAGAGCGACTTTAGGGCTATACATAAGAGCAGATTTTGCAATTATAATTTATTTTTAGGATAAAACCAAGAAATCCATTAGATTATTTGAAGATAAGGACTTAGGAGCCTACTTTATATTTTGATCATTGAATTATTTTTGTAGAGTAGAGGCTCAGTTATATCATGCAGACTTTAATTAATTTTAAGTGACCTAAAGTCGCCTTATTGCCAAGTACCTAATAGGAGGTTGCTACTCACTTCTATGGTATCCGTTAAAATAAAAAACGCCTCTTGTAAAATAGTTGCGATCAGAAAGCGGCCCTTTACAGCTGAAATAGAAAAACAATTGAAATCGGAGCCCAAAGGGCCGATGCTGTTTTCCAGCTGTAAGGGGCCGCTTGCCGGAACTTTTTACGGAGGGCTTGATTTTTTGTCCACTTCTTGATGAAAAAAAATAGGCTAATAGCCTGCCTAAGTAAAACTTTTATCAGCAGAATATATTAAATTTAGAAGATAATTGTATTATTTTTTTGATCATGCATATTGTTTACGCCTATCTTCGCAATCAATTTAAGCAGTCTAGTAATGGGTTGATGCAACTCATTTTAATCCATATTTTAACCTTTTTGTTGCTTTTTTTGTTTAATACTGGATGTTATATCTGTGGTTATGAAAATCAGATTCCATGGCTTTATGGGCAATTGACTTTTCCTTCTCTTTATCCATTGTTATTGGAACGACCCTGGGCCTTTATCACTTACTCTTTTATCCATAAAGGTTTTGTAGATTTGTTCTGGGATATTTTTATACTATACATTTTTGGTCAAAAAATTCGGGCTATTACACGCTCAAAGCATATCTTACGGCTCTATTTTTTAGGACAAATAGTGGGGGCAATGCTTTTTTTTACACTATACCAGTTTTCGCCCCCTTTCAAGGGCGTTGCCGACAGCCTTACCGGTCCTTCAGCGCCTATTTATGCTATAATGATTGCAGTTTGTGTTTTGATGCCTAGCTTAAAGTTATATTGCTTCTTTTTCTCTTTACCACTACGTTATGTTGCGATTACTTTACTGGTAATAGCTCTTGTGCATTTACCCACACAAGATGCGGGTTATTACTTGGCACAATTGGGTGGTGCACTGTCCGGATATCTTTATGCCAGGCTCTGTAAGAACGATCTAGACATTAATCCTTCTTTTTTTAGTGTACATGGTGTTCGTAGAAGTAGAACAAAAATGTCGGTTACGGTTACTAAAAAGTAACCATTTGCTGAGCAAGGCACTTGGTAAGGTTAAGTTATCTCTTCCAGTCAGCGCTAAATTGCGTATCGGCCCCGATAGGGGGCTTAATAGGCACAAATTAAGTTTTATTTTTAATTTAGATGAATAGCATACTTTTTAGAATTATAAAAATAGTCGGTAAGCTATTGGGCATAGCTTGCATGGTAGAAATAGTCAGAGAAAAGCTGACTATTTTTTTCTATAGCTTGCAGCATAACCTTAAAGCACAAGCCAAAAAGATCATTCGGCTCTTTTTTATGGTTGCGCTGGCTTTTATATTATTTAGCTTGGGATTACGTTTCTTATTACATGGATTAGCTTGTTGGTTGAATGCGATTTTTGCTAGTGTTTATCTTGGTTTTTTTATCGTTTCAATCTTTTGCTTTTTAATAGTTACACTCATAATATTTAGGCTACGTAACCAAATCAATAACCAAGAAAAAGAACAGGAAGAATTTACGGATCTGCAGTAGAATAGCATAGCATATAGATATCTGTCCAAGACTTTGGTAAAAAAAGATTTTGTATACCCCTTTTTTCGTTTCCGTTCACCCAATGGCGTCAACTTAAGGGGTATATTTAATTGATTATTATATATAATAATATATAAAAAACGCCCCTTGTAAAATAGTTGCGATCAGAAAGCGCCCCTTATAGCTGACATAGAAAAACAGCTTCAATGGATGTCGCAGGGTGGATTCTGTTTTT
>NZ_JAACGD010000010.1 GCF_022810445.1 Candidatus Cardinium sp. cBcalN2
ATAGAAAAACAGCTTCAATGGATGTCGCAGGGTGGATTCTGTTTTTCCAGCTGTAAGGGGCGCTTTCCGCAACTTTTTACCAGGGCTTGATTTTTTGCTTACTTTTTTATCAAGAAAAAACTAAGATAAAAAAGCCTTATAATCAAATAAAAATAATTAAAAATTCCTTAAGTTGACGCCATTGTCTGTTCATGGGACTAGTAAAAAAGACTTTTTGATCCCACTTTTTTCTTTTTGTGCGTGGTCCTGCCATAGTACTTCTAAGAAATTGGCTTGCATACCATTTCTTTTTTAGGTATAATCGTATCTGTTCATGACACTGGTAAAAAATGAATTTTTTAAAGCTACTTTTTGCTTGATCAAAAAGTAGCCAAAAAATCAAGCGCTGATGAAAAAAGTTACTGAAAGCTTAGTTTACAGCTCGAAAAACAGGAGCCTCTCTGCAATCCATCCCGGCAACTGTTTTTCTTTTCATCTGTAAACTCCGCTTTCTGATCGCACTTTTTTCAAAGGGCGCGTTTTTTTACTAGCATAAGCCATAGTGGTGAACGGAAACGGTATAATCTGCCTCCGTGGGTCAGGGCCTGAATAGCTGTTGGAGTAGTGTCTGAGTGGTTGAAGGTATCCGTCTCGAAAACGGATGTACCCTGAAAAAGGTACCGGGGGTTCGAATCCCTCCTACTCCGCTCTAGCAAAAGATCATTAAAAGACAGCCATTAGCTTGAACAGATACAAAGACGCCATTGAATCCTATTGTAATAAATAACTTTTTATAAACCCATCAAGATCTCCATCTAAAACATTTTCTACATCTTTTCGTTCATAGCCTGTTCGGTTATCTTTAATAATTTTATAAGGGTGCAATACATAGCTCCTGATTTGGGAACCAAATTCAATCTTTTTTTTATTTTGCTCTATTTGCTGCTGTTTTTCCCTTCTCTTGTCTAATTCTTGTTGGTAGAGCTTAGATTTAAGCAACTGCAAAGCTTTATCCCTATTTTGTAGTTGAGAGCGTTCTTGTTGACATTCTACTACGGTCCCAGAGGGAATATGCTTAACACGTACAGCTGTTTCTACCTTATTGACATTTTGCCCTCCTGCTCCACCAGAGCGAAACGTATCCCAAATAAGGTCGGTAGGGTTGATTTCAATTTTTATAGAATCATCAATAAGAGGGGCTGCATATATAGAGGCAAAGGAAGTGTGTCGTTTACCTGCAGCATCAAAAGGAGAAAGGCGTACGAGTCGATGAATACCTACTTCTGCTTTAATATATCCATAAGCATAAGAACCTATCACTTCTAGGGTAACAGCCTTTACGCCAGCACTATCTCCTGGTTGGTAGTTAACAGTTTTAACTATATAACCCCGCTTAGTTGCCCACATAGTATACATACGGACCAACATATAGGCCCAATCTTGGCTTTCTGTGCCACCCGCGCCTGGCTTTATATCTATGATGGCATTTAAATGATCTTCTTGCCCATCCAACATTTTTTTTAACTCAGCTTCCTCTAACAACCTCGTAAGAGCTGATGCTAACAGAGAAAGCTCTTCTTGGGCTACACTATCTTCTCCAAATAAGGTTTCTAATACAAGCAGTTCTTCCCATTGAGCTTGTATGGTATTGAATTGACTAATCGCTTCCTTTAAGCCTTTAATTTGTTGGATGGTTTGTTGTGCTTCCGTTGGATTTGACCAAAAAGAAGGGTCTGTAACTTGTGTTTCTAAAAGTGTTAGTTTTTTATTTTTACCAGCATAGTCAAAGGCAGTGCTTTAAAGCCTCTATTCTTTCTGCTAGGTAGACGTATTTGGTTTTCATCAAAATGGCACTTTACTTTTTAATAAACTAATCTTTTGCAAAAAAAACACGATTTCCTATGGAATGTTCTATTTCATCAGGAGCAAAGACATGGTGGGTAATCCTTATTGTGTTTTCCGTGAACTTGCTTAATGGATTACTACAGTTTTTAATTTTTTTATGAAAAGTATAAATAGTCTTATAGCTAGTTTCCTTAAAAAAGGAGAGTAACTTTAAGCTTTTAATCAAGCTGTTATCATTATCTTGATAATACAACAACTTTTTGGTGATACCATTTATATCTTCACGGACAAAGAGCTCGTCATCAAGACTAAAATAGGTGATCTTAGGGGGATCTAAGCCTTTATGAATAATTTTGCTCATAGCCTCATTAAGGGCTTCAATATGGTTAAAGTTAAAGCTTAATTCAACCTTAAGCATTTTTTTATTATGCTTGACGCATACTTGACTGATATCGGATATTTGTTCTAACCTTTCGCTAGCCTTGTTAAAGGCATGACACGCAATAGCTTGTGTTATATCCTTATAGTCTTTACGTAATTTATGTAAGTACTTAATAAAGGCAATTAAATTCCTTGTCTTTTTTAAATCAACTTGAATGCTAAATTGTCCAGATCCATCTTTATTAAAATGAGCTTTTTCTATAAAATCTACCCCTAAGGCAGAGCTACTGGGAAGAGATTGAAAAAAAAATAGCGATACAAAAACTAAAAACCTAACTTTTTTTGATTGCATCAGCATAAGAATTAGAGAAATAAAATCAAACAAAAATAAATAATCTTATAGTAAGATACTTGGCTCGCGCAAGATAACCAATTTATTATAGTTATAATATTTATATTACACAATAGTTATAATTTATTTTAGCTTACCTAGCATACAAGATCTAAGCATAGATTTTTCGTATCTGTTCCCGACATATGTAAAAACTGTTTTTCTATTTTAGTTGTAACGGGTCACTTTCTGGGCGCAACTATTTTACAAGGGGCATTTTTTGGCTTACTTCTGCCATAGTAGTAAATGAATACCATTTTTCATCTATTTAACAGCTCCTAAGAGCTTCAAATTTATGAAAAATCCATAAATTTTTCTTTAGTTTGCCTTGTCTATTTTTGTTAGATTCAGTTAAACTTATCCATTCAGTCTTATCGCACCCATTAAAAAGCAAAAATGACTTTTTGGGCCATTTCGTGAACAGCCAATGGCGTCAACTTAAGCTCTATATTTTATTGATTTTTAAATATAATGGTCTTTATTTAGTCTACTGGTACTTAGTAATTTTTATCCCCCTTTTTTCTTGATAAAAAAGTAAGATAAAAATTCCTTACAGCTTAAATTTACCATTATAAGTTAAACATATACATAATATTATAATTAATTATAGTCTAGTTAGCATGATCACGCAAACTCTCCAATCATGAATCGGTTACAAGCAAGGATCTTACAAGCTTTAGGTAGGGTAGAGGATCCTGATTTAAAAAAAGACCTCGTTTCATTGGGTATGATTGAGAATCTTTATATAAATGATGCTACGATTTCTTTTACAATTGTACTGACTACCCCAGCTTGCCCCTTACAAGAAGTGATTAAACAATCATGTATACAAGCGATTCGTGAAGAGATAACCAATGATTTTGAAATTGTGATTAACCTTATCTCCAAAGTCACTTCAGGACGCCATGCATCTTCTATACTACCTGGCGTGAAAAATATTGTTGCTATTGCTTCTGGCAAAGGTGGTGTTGGCAAATCCACCATTGCTACCCATTTGGCACTAGCGTTATCCAATCATGGTGCAGATGTAGGACTTTTAGATGCTGATATATTTGGGCCATCTATTCCTACTATGTGGGGTTGCCAAACCATAAAACCAACTATAGTACAACAGGCAGGAAAGCGCCATATTATTCCTATCAAAAAAAATAATGTTAAGCTGCTTTCTATTGGATTTTTATCCAATACGCAAGAAGCGATTGTATGGCGTGGGCCTATGGCCAGTGCGGCTTTTAAGCAATTGTTGCAAGATGCAGATTGGGGTTCATTGGATTATTTATTGATTGACCTGCCTCCTGGCACCAGTGATATTCACCTTACCTTGGTACAAACTATTTCGATTACGGGAGCTGTAGTGGTGACTACACCTCAAAAAATCGCACTAATCGATGCACAAAAGGCGATTGCTATGTTTAAAAAAGAACAAATTAAGGTTCCTATCTTAGGCTTGATAGAAAATATGTCCTACTTCTTAACAGAAAAAAAAGATGGAACCCAACCCCATTATATCTTTGGAAAAGATGGAGGTAAGCTACTAGCCGAAAAAGCATCTATACCCTTTTTAGGACAAATTCCATTGTTGCCCATGATCTGCCAACAGGGAGATCTAGGTGTTATACCTTCTAAAACAATGTTTCCTTTTCATACAATAGCTCAAATGCTAGCGCAACAAATAGCATGCCAAAATGCGCCTACAGACGAATAATTTTTTAATAAAATTAATATTGATGGACAGGCGATACAATACAACTTTTAGATTGTATCTGTTCACGTAATGGCGTCAACTTAAGGGATTGTTAATTATTTTTATTTGATTATAAGGTTTTTTTATCTTACTTTTTTCTTGATAAAAAAGTAAGCAAAAAATCAAGCCCTCGCATTAGATTGGACCTTTTGCAAAAAGGCAATTATGTTTTCAATCCTAAAATTGGTCTTAACTGGTCAAGATAAAATTGTTCTTTTTCTCTCATAATTAATTGATCTTCTGGTTTTTGGTCATCATAAGATAAAAGGTGCAATAGACCATGCACCATCACCATATAGAGTTCTTCCACCATTTTTCGGTTATATGTTTGGGCATTTTCCCTGACACGCTCAATGCTTATGTAAACATCTCCTAAAATAGTTTCCGTATGTTTGGCATAGTTAAATGTAATCACATCTGTTAAGGTGTCATGGCCCAAGTAGGTTATATTTTGGCCATGTAAATAGTTATCTGTACAAAAAATAAAGTTCAGATGATCTAGTGTGTATCCTTCTTGCGCAATAACCCTTTGCAACCAAGCAGAGATTTTTCTTTTTTCCTTTAGTTTAAAACTAATTTCTTCTGAAAAGTAATAAATATTCATATTGATCTTATTATCTTGCATTAGCAAACAATCAGATAAGCTTTTAAGCTAGCCTATTTGACCGTAAAGTAAATTACGGTTTATTCCGCTAAAAGTACGATATGTCTACTCACGATCAGTTTATGCCTATTCAACCCAAAGCCAGTTATTGGCCGATTACCATCCTCCATAAAAACCAGCATGTTTTTTTAAAGCAAGTAGTCAATAAAAGTTTTCAAGCTTTGTGTGCACGTTATCCAATGGATGCAGCACTTTACCGAATATTGGCGCAAACTACTACTAGAGAATTGGCTAGAATAGCATCAGATCCGTGGCGTTGTGACCCTAAAGATGATGGCTCCTTTTGGGCAACTATGGCATCTTCTATTGAAAATAAAATGGATCCAAAGCCACTTTTAAAGCATGTTATAGAACGTTATGTCAGGGAGATTTGTAGTTACTTTAGTGTTGGCCATTATCAGTGTATAGCCAGATGTACACACCATACCTTGATTCATCTCCTGAAACCTCATTGTTTTGGGTTTGGAGCAGGCCGTTGGACCTTACCCAGTAAAAGATTAGAAGAAAAATTTCATTTGATGGGTCAAACCAATATAGTGCGGGCGTTGGCTAAAATAGGGACTGTTGTTTTAGTACCTACTCATACCAGCAATTGGGATTCTATGGTGATAGGGTTGGCTATGAAACAGTTAGGATTGCCTCCTTTGACTTGGGGGGCCGGATTGAATTTATTTAACAATAGGGGGTTTCATTATGTTTTTAATAAATTAGGTACCTATAAAGTAGATAGGCGTAAAAAAACCATACCCTACTTACAAACTCAGAAAGATTATGCCTGTCTGATACTGGAATGGGGCTGTCATACCTTATTTTATCCGGGTGGAACCCGCAGCCGTTTAGGTGCTATAGAGTCCGATTTAAAATTAGGCTTATTGAGTACCCCTTTTGAGGCACAGGAAAATAACTTTCGAAATCAAGGAATAGATGGTAAGAAGTTGTTTATTGTTCCTATAGTATTAAACTACCATTGTGTCTTAGAGGCCTATGATCTGATACGTGAATCGATGCAAAAGGGATCTATTGTTTCTGGTAACTTCCAGCCAAATGGTTGTTGTACCAACCTGGTATTTAGCAAAAATATATTATTTAAGGGTTCAGAATTATTTATTAACATAGGTCCTCCCTTAGATGTAATGGGGAATAGCGTCGATATAGCAGGACGTAGTTATAATGACCAAGGTCAAGCAATAGATTTATACGAGCAGTTTCTCCATTTACCTATAAAAATGGATACTAGAAAGCGTTCAGATCAGTCTGTTAAAATGCTTAGTCATAAGATTGTGGCAAGCTACTACCGCATTAATATGGTACTAAGTAGCCACTTGGTGGCTTTTGTAGCCTATGCATTGGCTCAAAAAAAAGAGGGATTTTCAATGGATCTAAACCATATCATAATCTGTTGTGCCGATTTCATGGTGGCCTTTGGTCATGTTTATAAAGCGTTAGCGTTGCTATATACAGAAAAAAAAATAGATTTTACCCCCATTGTACGGAGTGGTCAATTGGATGTTATCGCTAAAGATGGATGGACTAAATTGGGGATATATCATGCTCAACCACCATTAGTCGTAACCAAAAGTGGCGATCTACTTATTCAAGATCTGTTAACATTATGCTACTATCATAATAGGCTTACTGGTTATGGACTCGAAGCAATTTTTGCCTAATAAAGTGGTAACTGTTTTAGGGGCTGGTAAATTTGGTACGGCTGTTGCCAATCTATTGTCACCTCATGTAAGCCGTCTGTTCTTATATACGCATAAAGCGGAACGTGCGGTTGCATCTCAAACCAGCCGTAGCGTTGCGGATCAATCTTTGGCACCTAATATCGTTGTTACCAATGATTTGACAATAGCCTTGTCTGCTGCTTCTGTTATTTTTCCGGTAGTACCTGCTGCTAAATTTCGTGGGTTGATGCAACAAATTGCTTCCTATCTCAGACCAGACCAGATATGCATACATGGTACCAAGGGATTAGATGTTTCCGATCATGCCCCACTTACATGGGGCCATCTGTTTACTATGAGTAAGGTAATTGTACAAGAAACACCGGTTCGAAAAGTTGGTTGTTTGGCCGGGCCTAATTTGTCTGGTGAATTGGCGCAAAAATATCCAGCTGTTACAGTGGTGGCTAGTGCTTCATCAGAGGTTTTAGCGCTAGGGGAGCAACTGTTAAGTAATGATTGGTTTCGTGTCTATCCTAGTCATGATCTACTTAGTGTAGAAATGTGTAGTGTGTTAAAAAATATTTTTGCCATTGGTGCAGGTATAATAGGGGGGATGGGGTATCAATCTAATACCTATGCCTTTTTCCTTACTATGTCTATTGCAGAAATGGGTGACATCATGGCTGCTATGGGTATAGGTAAAACGGCTCTATTTGGGCCAGCTGGTTTAGGAGATTTAATAGCCACGTGTGGTAGTAAGGCCAGTAGAAACTATACAATTGGTTTCCGTTTGGCAAGAGGTGAAAAACTAACTGCTATATTAAGTCAGGCAAAAGAGGTTTCCGAAGGCGTACAAACGGTTAAAGTCATTCACCGAGCCATGCAATCTTGTGGGAAACAGGCACCCATTACTGCAACCATCTATCGGATCCTTTTTGAGGGTTGCTCATTAGACTGTTTGTATAAGTCGCTTATGTTAATTTAATGCCCCTTATACAATAGTTGCTCATCGCAACTATTTGACAAGAGGCGTTTTGCCTAGAACTCCCATAGCCTTGAATATATGCGAAAAAACTGCCTCGTATCATTGGGTTGAACTCAGTACTTTTAAAAAAGTATTTGTAGCTTTGCATTAGGCCTAATGTTTACAGTCCATTTATTTTATTATTTATAGTTCAGCAAGCCACTGCTCGTATAGCCCTTTTAACTATTTATGGCAACTTCTAAGCATTGGTGGCAGTGTTCTATGTTGATTAATCTTTATTCTCATCATTCTAGTTTTGCAAATCAACGATTTTATAGCACTTTACCAAACACAAACAGTGCTCACTAAGCTTACAGACTACTTGAAACAAGATCCGCGAGATAGGGTTCTTCATCTACAAGGGATTCAAGGCAGCTTAGATGCACTACTGATTGCAGCATTGCAACAAAATACTACCCAATTACAGTTAGTTGTCGTTGAAAACAAAGAAGCAGCATCGGCCATCTATGGAGATTTAACCCATCTATTGCCCGACCACTCTGTTCTGCTTTTACCCAGTTTAGAACAAAAGGATGATCAGTATAAAATTATTCAAAATAAACGATATGCTATCATACAGGCTATAAGCGAAAGTAGATCTGCCCCATTAGTGGTCACCCATATAGCCGCTGTACTGGAAAAGATCTTAGACCCATCTCTAGTTAACACTATGTGTTACAGGATAATGGTAGACCAAATCTTGTGCATGCAAACATTGGAAAGCACCCTTAGGCAAAAAGGGTTTTTGAAAGTAGATTTTGTTTATAGCACAGGTCAATTTGCGATACGTGGCGGTATTATTGATATCTATCCCGTCAACCAATCGGCTCCCTACCGAATAGAACTATGGGGTGATCAAGTTGCTACGATTCGTATTTTTGACACTAAAGATCAGAAATCTTTTAAAAAGGTAAGTGTGGCAACCATTTTATCTAATCCAGAAACGATAACGGAAGAGCAATTGGTCTACACCTCCTTTGCAGCTTGTCTACCAGCAGGAAGTTGTATTTGGCTAAAAAATAAAACAAAGCTTTTAGAACAATTATCCAGCCAAACTACCCAGCTATCTGCTGGCCATACCCTGTCAACTATGGAAAGCTTTATGGCATCTATTCTGCCTTTTCATCAAATTATATTTGGGGCAGAAGATAGACAAAGTTCCACAGCTACATGGCCATTGGAAGTGGTGTCTCGTAATCGGTCTAATGACTTGGTAATAAATTACCATACTGAAAAGCAACCCTTTTTTAAACAAAATTTTGACCTTCTAGCTGATGATCTTTGTAAAAAAGTCGAGCAAAACTATCAGGTATATATTACGGCTACTTCTGCAGGCCAATTGGCACGGTTGCATACTATTTTAGAAGATAAAACACCCAAAGCAGCTTTTACACCATTATTACTGAGTTTACGAGAAGGTTATATAGACCATACAGCCAAAATAGTATGTTATACAGATCACCAAATTTTTAATAGATACTATAGGTATCACTCACCTAAACAGCATTCCACAGCAGCAACTTTATTAGCTGATGCATGCAGGAAGCTAGAAATTGGCGATTATGTGGTCCATAATGACTATGGCATTGGCCGATTTTCAGGGTTACATTCCTTGTCTATTAATGGACAGCAGCAGGAAGCCATTCGATTGATCTATAAAAACAACGACATGGTTTATGTGAATGTGCATGAACTATACAAAATTAGCAAATATACTAGTAAGGATGGCACAATCCCTACTATGCATATATTGGGTAGTTCTGTCTGGCAACGTAAAAAGAATAGTGTTAAAAAACAGATCAAAGATATTGCCAAAGAACTGATTACACTTTATGCAGAACGTAAAAAATCGGTAGGTTTTGCTTTTGGGGCAGATACGTCACTAGATGCAGCATTAGCCTCTTCCTTTTGTTATGAGGAAACACCAGACCAAGCACTGGCCATTGCTGCTGTTAAAGCAGACATGGAACGCCCTATTCCCATGGATCGGTTGATTTGTGGTGATGTGGGGTTTGGTAAAACAGAGATAGCGATTCGTGCCGCTTTTAAAGCTGCAGAACATGGTAAACAAGTAGCTGTTCTGGTCCCTACTACTATTTTAGCCTTACAACACTACAACTCTTTTATCAATAGATTGTCCGCTCTACCGATTCACGTCAGTTACATCAACCGATTTAAAACCAAACAAGAAATACAAAAAACCCTCTTAGATACTGCTTCTGGAAAAGTGGATATTCTTATTGGTACGCACAAACTACTCACCAATGATGTACAATTCAAAGACTTAGGCTTGTTGATTATTGATGAAGAACAGAAATTTGGTGTAAATGCCAAAGAAAAGTTAAAAAAGATACGTTTGAATGTAGATACATTGACGTTAACGGCTACCCCTATTCCACGTACGCTCCATTTTTCTCTTATGGGTGCTAGAGATTTGAGTATTCTCAATACACCTCCTACCAATAGATTACCTGTCCAAACAAAATTGCATTACTTTGATTTTAAAATCATTAAAAAAGCGATAGAAGAAGAGGTCGCCCGTGGAGGGCAAGTCTTTTTTGTACATAATAGGGTAAGTAATATTAACGCTATGGCTCAAAGTTTATCAGATTTGCTGCCTACTGTACGCATCTGTGTGGCCCATGGCCAAATGGCTGGCTCTATGCTAGAAGAAAAAATATTACAGTTTATAGTAGGTAGCTATGATATATTGGTGGCAACTAGCATTATAGAGTCTGGAATAGACATGCCTAATGTCAATACCATTATTATCAATGACAGCCATATTTTAGGTCTTTCTGACTTACATCAAATGCGTGGAAGGGTCGGACGTTCTAATGTGCAAGCTTTTTGTCACCTATTGATACCAGAAGAGGTAACCCTTACTTCAGAAGCCAAACTAAGATTGGCTGCATTAGAAGAATGTGCAGAACTAGGCGATGGCTTTAAACTCGCTATGCGTGATCTAGACATACGTGGTGCAGGTGATCTGCTTGGTGCAGCGCAAAGTGGATTTATAGCAGATATTGGCTTTGATACCTATTGTAAAATATTGGAAGAGGCTGTAGAAGAAGTTAAGCAAGAAGATTTTAAAACGCTCTTTTCAAGTGATGCTAGGGGGTTATACAACGATTGCTCCATTGAAACAGATTGCCAAGCCCTTTTACCGCCTGAATATGTACAAAGTACTACGCAACGAATGACCCTTTACACTAGGCTAAATGAACTTAAAAATAGCACCCAGTTAGCACACTTTAAAGATGAATTAATCGATAGATTTGGCCCATTGCCTACTGCTACCAAAACTCTATTGGAAACCGTAGAACTAAGATGGGAAGGGGAACGCATTGGTTTTGAAAAAATTTCATTTAAAAGTCAGCGTTTACATTGCTACCTAGGAGCTGATTTTCAAAAAAGACATGGTAACACTTGGGCCCATATTATGCACTATATGCAGCAACATCCAGCTTGTTGTCAATTAAAAAAGATAAGAGAAAATCTGATGCTGACCATTGTTGTATCTGCTAATAGTGTCCTTGAAGCAAGGAACCTGCTGGCTACTATAGGCAGGTCTAATCTCGATAGTGCTAATTAGTTTGTACTGGGTATCTGTTCATAACACTGTTAAAAAATGAATTTTTTAAAGCTACTTTTTGCTTGATCAAAAAGTAGCCAAAAAATCAAGCGCTGATGAAAAAAGTTACTGAAAGTGTAGCTTACAGCTGGAAAAACAGGAGCTGCCCTGCAATCCATCCCGGCAACTGTTTTTCTTTTCAACTGTAAACTCCGCTTTCTGATCGCACTTTTT
>NZ_JAACGD010000100.1 GCF_022810445.1 Candidatus Cardinium sp. cBcalN2
ATATCAACTACTACAATTTAACGCTAGTTGAGTTGTCGTCCAAATATGGTGTCACTAGCAAAACTCTTCAAAATTGGAAACGTCAGCTTTTGGAAAATGCTTCAGTGGCCTTTGATCCATCAAAAATTGTTAGCGTATATTTAGCGTATATAGCGTATATAAAGATGAAATACACAGTCTTAAGCATCACAATGATGAGCTTGCTAAAGCATTAGGTAAGACTATAGAACATAAATACTTGATAGAAGAAGCCAACTAAGAAGGAAGGGCCACCCCTACCCACTCGGTTTCAAAACCATAAATGAGACTTTCGACTTATACGTTTCCCATATGACTTGGTGCTTGTCATACATACTTCCTAAGTTGCTTCTTTAGAAACGGGGTATATTTGTTTTTAAAGAATTGCAGTTGTAATGCTTCTATGTATTTTATTACACTCATAATCAATATTAGTAGAAACACGAATGTAGGCAATGGTTTTCATGGGGTAACAATAGAGTGGAAACAATTAAAGTCAATATAATATAGTTACAAAAAATGTATACCAGAGGCTTTTCTTGCTTAAATTTACGATAGGCGTGAATAGATACCTCGTAAGTTTGGTTTAGGTAGGATAAAACCATTAGCTTTGTAGCACCTTAGGTGGCTATTAGGCAGTTAAGTAGCCATAGACTTAGCATAGCCATAGACTTAGCATAACAAGCGCTATCATTGGATCAATAATCAAAAATTTATAAAAAAGTAGATGTTAGTTATAAAACGAGATGGACGCTTAGAATCGGTCAAGTTCGATAAAATAACCATTAGAATCGAGAAACTATGTTATGGATTAAATAGGGATTATATTGATATTATTGTTATTGTTAAAAAGATTATTGAAGGCATTTACGACCGAGTAACGACTTCAGCTATAGATAACCTAGCGGCAGAAACCGTGGCGGCTATGGCGGTATACCATCCAGATTATGCCATTCTAGCTGCTCGGATAGCGATTTCTAACCTACATAAAGAAACGAGTAAGTCGTTTTCTAGTACGATAAAAAGACTCTATACCTATGTAAATCCTGAAACGGGACAACACGCTCCCCTGATATCCCAGGACGTTTATAAAATCATTGCCAGCCATGCAGCCATTTTAGACCATGCGATTGTACATGAACGTGATTTTAGCTATGATTTCTTTGGATTTAAAACCCTAGAACGTTCTTATCTGTTGAAAATAAATGGTAAAGTTGTAGAACGGCCTCAGTACATGTTGATGCGTGTGGCACTAGGGATTCATGGTGATGATCTGGATGCTGTACTGGAAACTTATCAGCTAATGTCTGAAAAGTGGTTCACCCATGCCACCCCTACCCTGTTTAACGCAGGAACACCTAAGCCACAACTTTCCTCTTGCTTTTTATTAATGATGCAGAGCGATAGCATTGAAGGCATCTACAATACCCTTGCGCAATGTGCCAAAATATCTCAATTTGCTGGAGGCATTGGTTTAAGCATTCATAATATACGTGCTACGGGTTCCTATATTCGAGGGACCAATGGTATCTCTAATGGGATTGTGCCGATGTTACGGAACTTTGATATGACGGCCCGCTATGTAGATCAAGGGGGGGGTAAACGAAAAGGTAGCTTTGCCATCTATCTAGAACCTTGGCATGCAGATATCTTTGATTTTTTAGAGTTGAAGAAAAACCATGGCAAAGAAGAAAGAAGAGCCAGAGATCTTTTCTATGGGCTGTGGATTCCAGATTTATTTATGCAACGTGTAGAAGAAGATGGCATGTGGTCACTCTTTTGCCCAAACGAAGCACCAGGGCTTGCAGACTGTTATGGCGCAGCATTTGAAGAAAAATACAAGCAGTATGAAAAAGAGGGCAAGGCACGTGCCTCCATTAAAGCACAAACGCTTTGGTTTGCGATTTTGGAAGCTCAAATAGAAACAGGCACCCCTTATATGCTTTATAAGGATGCAGCTAATCAAAAGTCTAATCAAAAAAATTTGGGTACTATAAAATCTAGTAATCTTTGTACAGAGATTATAGAGTATACAGCACCCGACGAAATTGCGGTTTGCAACTTGGCCTCTATTTCATTGCCCATGTTGGTAGATGATAATCGATGTTTTGACCATGCCAAATTATATGCGGTAACCTATTTGGTTACTAAAAATCTTAACAAGGTAATCGATCGGAATTACTATCCTTTAGAAGAAGCACGTAATTCTAACTTAAGACACAGGCCCATTGGTATTGGTGTACAAGGACTAGCAGATGTTTTTCTGAAAATGAAGCTGGTTTTTGATAGCCCAGAAGCGCGGTTGCTCAACCGAGAAATTTTTGAGACTATTTACTTTGCATCCCTAACGGCTTCTAAAGACTTGGCTCAACAACAAGGGGTATATGAAAGCTATGCTGGGTCACCTATTGCACAGGGTATCCTTCAATTTGATATGTGGGGCGTAACACCTTCCTCTGGAAGGTGGGATTGGGATCATTTACGTAAAGAAATAGGCCAATATGGTGTAAGAAATGCACTGCTAGTAGCGCCAATGCCCACAGCCTCTACTTCCCAAATACTAGGGAACAACGAATGCTTTGAACCTTATACTGCCAATATTTATACCCGAAGGGTACTCTCTGGTGAATTTATTGTGGTAAACAAATACCTATTAGAGGACTTGATTCAGTTGGATCTTTGGAACGAGCAAGTAAAAGAGGAATTGATGATGGGTAATGGCTCTATTCAACACATTGCATCTATTCCACAGGCTATTAAAGAGCGTTATAGAACCGTTTGGGAAATTCCTCAAAAGTCTATTATTGATATGGCCGCCGACCGCGCACCTTATATTTGTCAGAGCCAAAGCCTAAATCTTTATGTCAAGGATGCCACCATGGCTAAACTAACCTCTATGCATTTTTATGCCTGGAAAAAAGGGCTGAAAACAGGAATGTATTATTTACGTACCAAGGCAGCAGCGGATGCTATAAAGTTTACCATACAAAAAAAAGAAAAAATGGAAAGCCCTCTCTCTCGTGGAGAAGAAAAAGAATGCTTAATGTGCAGTGGTTAACCTAGCTGTTTGTAATCATTCAGTATCTGCTTGCGGTATGAGACCCTGTGCAAAACCTATGTAAAATGTAGCCGTTCAGCGC
>NZ_JAACGD010000101.1 GCF_022810445.1 Candidatus Cardinium sp. cBcalN2
TAAATATCAACTACTACAACCCAATCTTAGTTACCATTGTATCAAACAAAAGGTCAAACTTGTCGGTATCATTTTTACGAGCAGCCCTATCTATTGGCCTCCTTCCCTTTTTATCCTTTTTTAGCAAATCTCCAGGAGAAGGTATACCGTTACCCGGTTTTTTATCTTTACCAGTTATCCATTTCTTGCAAGAAGTCAAAGATTCCCAAGAAGACTTAAGTTTACTTTTTTCAAGGAATCCTTCACGTCTATGAATTGTACAAGAAGAGAATTGTAAAGCAGCTAAAAATGATAAAGTTGCAACTTGTTTGGCACAGGAGCTGTAAGGCTTGGCATCCTTAATTTTTTGTAATTGTTTATCCATTGTTTAGTTTAGTTTATTGTTTAAGTAAATAATATAACGAACGACATAATGCTATGGCGTTTTTATTCCGTGGCTATATTAAAATCTAGATAAAGGAAAACGCAACATAGAGAAAAGTATCAAGTAATCAAAATTTTCAAGGTATGTCTTCAAAGATATGGCCATTCTAGAAAAAACCCCTTGTAAAATA
>NZ_JAACGD010000102.1 GCF_022810445.1 Candidatus Cardinium sp. cBcalN2
AACTGTTTTTCTATTTCAGTTATAAGGAGTGGTTGCTGAAACTTTTTACCAGGGTTTGATTTTTTTGTTACCTTTTTATGAAAAAAGTAAGATAAAAATATCCTTTTACCAAGGTTATAAACAGATAGACAAGCCTAGGTTTTGAATTCAAAAGCAAATAAATTTAATACAATTTATGCAATAATCAAATCTTAAGAGGGCTACTATTCCTTCTAGCATCCAATCCCCAGTACAGCTTTTCACGTAAAACATCAAAAATAGTTGTATGGCCAAATTGGACCAATTTTAATGTAAAAGGAGCTTTCTTAACCACAAGCTGTTTTTGAATCACTATTGGAACAGCCTTACCATCTATGGCCACTAGCATATCGTTATTACGACTTTTAATAACAAAACTTAATAAGGCTGTGTCAGGAACGACTAGTCAACGTAACGTCAAATTATGAGGATTAATAGGAGTAATCACAAAGCTATGAGAACTAGTCAACACGATCGGACCTGAACAGCTCAACGAATAAGCGGTAGATCCTGTAGGTGTAGCAATAATCAACCCATCTGCTCGATAGGTAGTAATAAATTGCCCATCCATATACGCATCAATGGTTAGCAAACTGGCCATATCTCGCTTAAGCAATGCGACTTCATTTAACCCAAATGAAACAGGAGCAGATGCACCATATAAAGCCAAAAGTGCGCGCTCTTCTAATTTATAATCACCCTCAAAAAAGCGTATCAATACACTAACAGCGTCTGTAAGAGTGACCATAGTTAAAAATCCCAAATTACCTCTATGAATACCTAGTAAAGGAATCACATGATCTTTGAGATAGTGAATAGTTTCTAAAAAAGTTCCATCACCACCTAAACTTATAATCAATTCTAAATCTAGTTGTAGATGTAAATCAATCAGATCAAAAACAGGTAGTGTAGATAAATTAACAGTAGATTGAGACTCCAATAATTTAGCTAAATGATTAGAAACTATTATGCGCTTTTGGTAGGTTTTTGATAAATCAATGATTGCTTCTAAAAATACTAAGCTAACTGAACAAACTTGTCTGCTATGTATGGCAATCGACATATGGCTACTATTAAAGATGTTACTATCAAATCAAAAAACACCTAAACTATTCTCGCATAATGACATACAAATCTTCTTTCTCTCGCTTCATATAGTATTTTTCACGAGCCATCTTCTCTAGAAAATCTAAATTACCAACAAGTTCTTTTTTGTCTTTTTTAATCTGTTGAATTTGAGAAATATACTCGACCCTATCTGTCTTTAATTTTTTCAAACGATTATACAAACTAGCTTGCACCCCTAAATTTTGATCATCAAAACAGAGCATCCATACAGCAAAAAAAACCGTTGAAATAGCATAGGGATCTAATAATACTTTTTTAATAGATTGAATACTATTTAGATACTTCATAATAGACTAAGTCTCACAGATTTCGGACCATAAGTAAGCCCAACAAAGCGTTTAATTTATGCATCCTCATCTTGGTCATTTTCTTCTTCGTCATCCTCGTCCTCGTCTTCTTTAAACTGTTCTACAAAATCTAAGATGGCTTCATGAGTTTCTTTTTTTCCTATATCAACGACTTTTTCAAACCTTTTCAAATCACCGCCAGCTATATAGTCCTTGAAAGAATCGATATAATGCTCTGCAATAGTATCCCGTAGCTTGTTAAGACTTATGATAAAAGATGTAACCTGGCCCTGGGTTTCTTTTGAAAAGTCTACTTCTTCTACAAGGATCAATTGCATCAATGATAGCGCCTCTTCACTTAAGTCTATAGGTTTTTCTTGTGAATCAATATCATCTTGTATCGTTTCCCAAGCCTTATAAATCATACGATATAAATCAATAAATAGTAGATGAAGTTTATTCCATTCTCTTTTTTGATCTGAAGAAAGCTCTTCAGGAGATAATTCTGGATCAGCATCTATTCTTTTTAAGAAACACTGGTATAATGACAATTGGTCCTCTAGAAGATCAAGAATTTTATTCTTTACACCAGGATCCAAATTTTGTGCATAGGCTGCTACGTCACTTAGCTGGCCCGTATATTTGTTAGCATTATGGTTACAACCACAAGCAACATTTTGGAGCATAAAACACAATAAACAAATGGTGTTGATTATAATTCGTACAAGCATAATGGACTAAATTAGATTAAAATAAACGGAAGATCATAAAATGATATTGAGCTATAGAAATTATTGGAATAGACTACGGGCATGAAAAAGAAGATAAAAGCGGAGGTTAGCAATTTGAGGCGGATAGTTTTAAATAATTACATATGAAAAAATCCTCACGCAACACTACAGCATAGCATGAGGAAAAAAAATAAAAGATGGCAACTACCTACTCTCCCGCGTTTTACCGAAGTACCATCGGCGCTACTGGGCTTAACTTCTCTGTTCGGAATGGGAAGAGGTGCACACCAGCGCTTTCGTCACCTTTATTTTTAGTATTTTAACAAGTTAACTATATGAACCATAGCGAATCATATAGACTACTCTAAAAAAAAGTAATTGACTACTGTAAAAGCAAAATCAAGAAAAAAAAGAAGAAACATTCGGGTAATTAGTATTGCTCAGCTTTGCCATTTCTGACTTTACACCTGCAACCTATCAAGGTCATCATCTTTAACCACCCTTATTGAAGTCTCATCTTGAGGCGAGTTTCGTGCTTAGATGCTTTCAGCACTTATCTCTTATAAACGTAGCTACTCAGCAGTGCAACTGACGTCACAACTGATACACCAGAGGTTTACCCAACCCGGTCCTCTCGTACTAAGGTCAGCTCCTCTCAAACTTCTAACGCCCGCAATAGATAGAAACCGAACTGTCTCACGACGTTCTGAACCCAGCTCGCGTGCCACTTTAATGGGCGAACAGCCCAACCCTTGGAACGTGCTTCAGCTCCAGGTTGTGACGAGCCGACATCGAGGTGCCAAACCTCCCCGTCGATATGAGCTCTTGGGGGAGATCAGCCTGTTATCCCCAGAGTACCTTTTATCCTTTTAGCGATGGCCCTTCCATTCGGAACCACCGGATCACTATATCCGTCTTTCGACTCTGCTCGACTTGTTTGTCTCACAGTCAAGCACCCTTATGCTATTGCACTCTACGCACGATTACCATCCGTACTGAGGGTACCTTTGAAAGCCTCCGTTACTTTTTAGGAGGCGACCGTCCCAGTCAAACTACCCACCAAACACTGTCTCTTTTTTCAAAAAGATTAGATAACACATAAATAAAGGGTGGTATTTCAACGACGACTACTTACGTAGTCTCCCACCTATCCTACACATTATCTACATATTATCAATGTTAAGCTATAGTAAAGGTTCATGGGGTCTTTTCGTCCCATTGCGGGTAGACGGTATCTTCACCGTCACTCCAATTTCACCGAGCTCGTGGCTGAGACAGCGCCCAGATCGTTACACCATTCGTGCAGGTCGGAACTTACCCGACAAGGAATTTCGCTACCTTAGGACCGTCAAGGTTACGGCCGCCGTTTACTGGGGCTTCTATTCAGCGCTTTAATCTTGCGACTTAACGCCTCCTATTAACCTTCCAGCACCGGGCAGGTATCAGACCTTATACTTCATCTTTCGATTTTGCAAAGTCCTGTGTTTTTGGTAAACAGTCGCCTGGGCCTTTTCACTGCGGCCTATTGATTCTCCTAAAAGAATCAATGAGGCGCCCTTTCTCCCGAAGTTACAGGGCTATTTTGCCGAGTTCCTTGGCCACGAATCACTCGAACACCTTAGGATATTCTCCTCAACTACCTGTGTTGGTTTGCGGTACGGTTAGCTAGCACGTAACAATTTAGAGGCTTTTCTTGGAAGTATGATTAGGGTCATTATCTACGCTCCCGAGGGATTGTAGTACTGTTACCTTCGACAAGTATGGTGGATTTGCCTGCCACACTTATATCTACGGGCTTTAACCTTCTAATTCGTCAGAAGGCAGACCTTTCACTCCTTCGTCCCCCCTTCTCTATTGCTAGCTAGTATCGGAATATTAACCGATTTTCCATCGCTTACGCCGTTCGGCTTCAGCTTAGGGCCCGACTAACCCATGGATGACAACCATCGCCATGGAAACCTTAGTCTTACGGTGTAATGGTTTCTCACCATTATTTTGGTTACTCATGCCTACATTTTCTTTTCTAATCAATTCACTAAACATTACTATTTGGCTTCAGCTTGATTAGAATGCTCTCCTACCCCTTGCTACCCTAGGCAGCAAGGCCATAGCTTCGGTAATATACTTAATGCCCGTTTATTATCGACGCTTTGTCGCTCGATCAGTGAGCTGTTACGCACTCTTCAAATGAATGGCTGCTTCCAAGCCAACATCCTGACTGTCTAAGCAACTAAACTTTCTTAGTTCAACTTAGTATATATTTGGGGACCTTAGCTGATGGTCTGGGTTCTTTCCCTTTCGGATCAGGACCTTAACGCCCTAACCCTCACTCCTAAGCAAAACTGATAGTATTCGGAGTTCGTCTGGACACGGTAGGTTACCCCCCTAGTCCTATCGGTAGCTCTACCCCTATCAGTATACACTTAAGGCTGTTCCTAAAAACATTTCGGAGAGTACGAGCTATCTGCCGGTTTGATTAGCCTTTCACTCCTACCCACAGCTCATCCAAGGACGTTACAATATCCACTGGTTCGGTCCTCCACGTTGTTTTACCAACGCTTCAACCTGGCCATGGGTAGATCACCGGCTTTCGCGTCTAACTCTTCTGACTAAAGCGCCCTATTTAGACTCGCTTTCGCTTCGGCTTTTCCTTTCAAAAGGATTTACCTTGCCAGAAAAGATTAACTCATAGGCTCATTATACAAAAGGCACGCCGTCATTTTATAAGCATGTATAAATACATGCTAAAAAACTCCGACTGCTTGTAAGCGTATGGTTTCAGGTACTATTTCACTCCCTTATTCAGGGTACTTTTCACCTTTCCCTCACGGTACTTGTTCACTATCGGTCTCTTAGGAGTATTTAGCCTTACCGGATGGTGCCGGCAGATTCAGTCAGCCTTTCACCGGGACTGACCTACTCAGGATACTAGCTAAACTAATATCGATTACCTTGACAGGGCTTTCACCTTCTACGGCTTATTTTTCCAAAATAATTTAAGTTCTTGATATTAGTCTATATTGCTAGTCCTACAACCCCATAGCAGCCGAAACTGCTATGGTTTGGGCTAATCCACGTTCGCTCACCACTACTTATGGAATCACTAATTTGTTTTCTCTTCCTCTGGATACTTAGATGTTTCAGTTCTCCAGGTTTGCTTCTCTTCTATTGAAGAAATACCCTACATAGGTAGGGTGGGTTGCCCCATTCAGAAATTTGCGGATCAAATCGTATAACCAATCCCCGCAACTTATCGCAGCTTATCACGTCTTTCATCGCCTCTAAGAGCCAAGGCATCCTCCATACGCCCTTAATTATTTCTTACTTGCTCTTGAAATGGAATCATGCTGAATCCCTAAAAAGAGATTTGCCTACCCTATTTTGCTTTTACAATAAGTCAAAGAACATTTTTGAAACCGTAAGCATAGCTGCTTAGCTTTTTTACCTTGATTTTGGCATTTTTTATGGCTTTTAGCTGCTTTGCTTTGAATCGTAATACAAAGGTATAGCTTTTTTTTGAATCCACAAATATTTTTTCAAATAAATGATCTATTGCTTGGCTTTGCTACCTGTTTTTACAATTATCGCTCCTTTAGTTGCAATAAGGTTTGAGTATATGAGTATATATTAGACCTGCCGCATAATTATTGAGTACTGTAGTAGCAAGGCCTAGCAAAAACTTGTTCTCAAGTCTAATTTGGCATAAATTCAATGCCTAAACTAGAAAAATATAGCGCATAGCAATGGAACCATATTTAAGATTATTAGAAGCTATTTTAGCAGCAGGGATTGATAAAAAAGATAGAACTGGAACAGGAACCAAGAGTATTTTTGGCTACCAGATGCGCTTTAACTTAGCAGAAGGCTTCCCATTGGTTACAACTAAAAAAGTACACCTTCGCTCTATTATTTATGAATTACTCTGGTTTTTAAGAGGAGATACAAATGTAGCTTATTTACAAAAACATGGCATTACCATATGGGATGAGTGGGCCAATAGAGAGGGAGAACTAGGGCCTATTTATGGCCACCAATGGAGAAGCTGGCCTACCGCAACAGGCGAAAAAATTGATCAAATCAGTACGGTGATAGAGGCCATTAAAACCAATCCGGATTCCCGTAGGCTATTGGTAAGTGCATGGAATGTCGGCGAAATTGCTAAAATGGCCTTACCCCCTTGTCATGCTTTTTTTCAATTTTATGTAGGAAACGGACAACTATCTTGTCAACTCTACCAGCGTAGTGCGGACGTTTTTTTAGGAGTTCCTTTTAACATTGCCTCTTACGCACTGTTAACCATGATGATGGCACAAGTATGCCAGCTAAAACCTGGAACACTGATCCACACCTTGGGCGATGCGCATCTATACCATAATCACCTAGAACAAGCGCATTTGCAAATTAAACGTAGCCCTTATCCATTGCCGACTATGCAGCTCCGGGAAAATGTAACCGATTTGTTTGATTTTGTTTATGAGGATTTTATTTTACTGAATTATACACATCATCCAGCTATTAGAGCACCTATTGCTGTATAAATAATCCTATAGACTAGGCTGGATTAGAAGGCTTTTTTCTCCCACTTTTTGCTTGATCAAAAAAATAGACAAAAAATCAAACCCTGGGTAAAAAATTGCTGAAAGCACCCCTTACAACTGGAAAAACAGAATCCGCCCTTCACCCCCCTACCAACTGTTTTTCTATTGCAGTTG
>NZ_JAACGD010000103.1 GCF_022810445.1 Candidatus Cardinium sp. cBcalN2
TGCTCTATATTACTACTCCAGCTAAGCAGGAACGTATCTGTTCATGACATTGGTAAAAAATGAATCTTTATTGTTACTTTTTTCTTGATAAAAAAGTAACCAAAAAATCAAGCCCTCAGTAAAAAGTTTCGGCAAGCAGCCCTTACAGCTGAAATAGAAAAACAGCTTGTTTGAAGCCCGCGAAGCGGGCGAGTTCTGTTTTTCTATTTCAGCTGTAAGGGCTGCTTGCTGATCGCAACTATTTTACAAGGGGCGTTTTTGCTTTTTCTACGTAGCTTTGACACTGCGCTGAACGACTACGGGTAAAGCTGACTTCAAACAATAGATGGTTCTTCTTTAATATCCTTGATCATAAACTGTAAAGATTTATGGCCTAAGTAATAATTATACCCTATGGTATAGGCCATAGCAAAGGGCTTACCAGTAGCAACAAGTGGTAGATAGCCCCCCAAACCAAAGCCTATGGCTTCATAAGATTCCTGACCATCTATTTGATATACCTCTAGTTTAAGATGTTTTTCTTTAACCAAATGACATTTGCGAGCATAAACTTTTTCACTAGCAAATACGGGTGTGGCATTGCCTGGTCCAAAAGGAGCCATTTGCATCAATATGTTTACAAATTTTTGTGTAATAGCCTGAAAAGAAATAAGGGCATGGATGCTTTGCTGAGGAATCAATAAATCATCTGTAATGGTTGCTGATACTACTTCCTCAAATTGTTGTTGGAACGTAGTCATATGTGCTAGCGGCATGGTCAGACCTGCCGCAAAAGCATGCCCACCATATTGGTCTAGAAGCGGACTGCATTCGGAAATAGCTTCATAAATATTATACCCCGGTATGGAACGAGCAGAGCCAGTCGCTTTACCATCAGCAAGGGTTAAAATTACAGTAGGCCTGTAGCATTGTTCAATGCAACGGGAAGCTACAATGCCAATAATACCTTTGTGCCAATCTGGATTAAAAAGCACTGTACTTTTGGTTCCATAAGCGTTATTTTCTATCATAGTCAAAGCTTCTTGCGTAATCGTATAATCGAGGGATTGACGTAAGAGATTCTGTTGATTGATAGACTGTGCTAACTTATAGGCATTGGCTAGATCCTGTTCTATAAGTAACTGAACGGCCAAAGAGGCATGGTTCATACGTCCAGCAGCATTAATCCGTGGGCCTATTTTAAAAACAATATCAGAAATGGTAATCGTAGCCGAAAAGTAGCCTAATTCCATTAATGCTTGTAGCCCCGGACGAGGACTGTTTTCTAATTGTTTAATGCCGTAATAAGCTAAAATCCTATTTTCATCTACCAAAGGAACAATATCACAAGCGGTACTAACGGCCACAAGGTCTAAATAATCATAAAGCATATCCGGCTTTAACCCACACCTTTGACAGAAAGCTTGTAATAGCTTAAAACCTACACCACATCCTGATAATTCTTTAAAAGGGTAAGAACAACTTGGTTGTTTTGGGTCTAAAATAGCATAAGCTGGTGGCAAACTAGCTCCTACTTCATGATGGTCACAAACAATCACATCTATGCCTCGCTGAACGGCTCGAGCAATGGGTGCATAGGCTTTTATACCACAGTCTAAGGTGATGATAAGCTTAATACCATTTTGGTAGGCACTTTCTATGGCCTGCATAGAAACCCCATAACCCTCTATCATTCGGTCTGGAACATAATAACTTAGTGTTGCACCAGGTAAGGATCGAAGGAAACCATAAACCATAGCCACAGCTGTAGTACCATCTACATCATAGTCACCATAAATTAATATTTTTTCTTTGCTGTTTATGGCGCGGTGCAAACGGGCTACCGCTTGTTCCATCCCTTGCATTAAAAAAGGATCATGCAATTGAGATAAGGAGGGGCGAAAAAAATCCTTGGCCGCTTGAAAAGTTTCTATTTCTCTATGCACCAAAATGGATGTAATAGCAGCAGGGGTACCCAGGACCTTTTCGAGTGCTGCTACCTTATCAGGCTTTTTAAAAGATTCAATAACCCAACGTTTCTGCATAAACGCATCAACTACAAAGTTGCTGACAAACGATTAGATTCTTTAATGGCCAAACTACTGTTATAGCGAGAAGTTGGATATTTTGCTATAATTTCTTGGTAGCAATCATAAGCCTGTTTATATTGCCCATCTGTTTCAAAAGCGATAGCCGCTTTAATCAAATAGCCAGGGCTATATACACTATTTTCTTTATAGTGAGCGGCCTTTATATAATAGATAGCGGCTTGTTTATGATTTTTTTGTTCACTGTGGGCATCACCCATTACAGACCAAGCACGGGCTTGCAAGATAAAATCTTTAGCCTTAAATCTACTTAAAAAAGCTAAGGCTTCATCATATTGTTTTTGGTGCATGTAGGCAATACCTGTATAAAAACAGGCTAGATTCGCAGTGGTAGTACCAGGGTATGCTTTAATAATTTCCAACAAACCTTTATGAAGGCCATCTCCCTTTAACGCTTTATCAAAATCACCTGCTTCAAAATGATAAACCGCTTGAAAAGCCTCATCCTCTGCTTTTAAACTCTTTGTTGGCTTGAGATACAAAAACCATAGCCAAGAAGCAGCTGCCATACAAGCGATCAAAAAGAGTAAAATATACCACTTTTTTTTGCTGTGATTGAGCTCTTTTAAACTTTCTTTTTCCCGGCTATGCGCTATAATCTTTCTAGGAATACTGTTTATATCTATGGTTTTCATAAAATTTAATGCTGAAGAAATGGATAATCTTTTTGTTTATACACATAATCATAAACCGTTGCTGGATCTGGAAACGAAGATTTCTCTGCAAAAGCAACTGCTTGCGCAATTTGATCTTTTACTTTTTGTTCCATAGCCTCCAGTGCCGCTTCATCTGCAACTTTCTTTCTTAAAATCAACGCTTTAAGTTTGAGAATCGGATCTTGCTCTTTGTAGATTTCTACCTCATCTTTGGTACGATAAGTAGCAGGGTCAGACATCGAGTGGCCTCTATAACGGTAGGTTACAAACTCTAATAAGCTGGGGATACCTTTTCTAGCTTTTATGGCTGCTTGTTCCACAGCACAGTGTACGGATTCTACACATAAGCCATCTAAACGCGCTGCATCCATAGCATAACTGCTGCCCAATCGAAAGAGTTCCGTGACATTAGAACTCCGTTCTACTGAAGTACCCATGGCATACCCATTGTTTTCAATAACAAAAATGATGGGTAACTTATAAAGCATGGCTAAATTGAAAGCTTCATGGACAGCCCCCTGACGCACTGCACCATCGCCCATAAAAGTAATGCACAGATTGCCGGTTTTTTTATATTGTTCAGCAAACGCAATACCTACCCCTAAAGGGACGTGTCCACCCACAATGCCATGACCACCCAGAAAATGACGAGCTTTATCGAACATATGCATAGAGCCACCATATCCTTTAGAAACACCAGTAGCTTTACCATAAAGCTCAGCCATTACTTGACTGGGGCAGGTTCCCAATGCAATCGGATGAGCATGGTCACGGTAAGCAGTAATGTATTTATCCCCTTGGCGCAGTGCCGTAACAACGCCAACTATACAAGCCTCTTGCCCTGTATAAAGGTGACAAAAGCCTCGAATTTTTTGCTGCCCGTAGAGTTGAGCTGCCTTATCTTCGAATTTACGTATCAGCCACATCATCTCATACCATTGCCCATAAAAAGGCGAAAGATCTGTCCTACTAATAGAGGATAAAGGAAGTTGTGTTTTATCTATAGTTGAAGAGATCATGGTTACGCTTGGTTGCTATCATTATCATTAAGCAAAATTACCCAACTAACGACAAAAAATCAAAAAAGTAAAGTATTATAGCTGTTCGGCAGGTTGACAAATAAGGATAAATAGCCGATATGGCTTTTTCTGATCATTTTATACATTATACTTTGACAGAATTAACCTAAAGTATATAGAAACAAATTAGTACTTTTTTCCCAATTTTTTCAGCCCATTATATGTAAACCGTGCGCTCGGAAGGACTCGAACCCTCAACCTTCGGAGCCGAAATCCGACGTTCTATCCGGTTGAACTACGAGCGCGTAATCAAAAATTTATATATTTTAGATTTTACTCAAGCCAAATGGAGGCTTCATTAAAATGGTAAAATTTTAGACTAAAAGTACAAAACTTTATGCAGATATATGCTTATAGCCAAAGAACTTTGTAAATCTTATCATGCCTACAAAATCCTGAATCAGGTTAGCCTATCCATCCATGCTGGAGAAATGGTAGCCATTATGGGTCCCTCCGGGGCGGGTAAAACTACGCTATTACATCTTTTATCTACCCTAGATAAGCCAGATAGTGGTTCCTTAACGTTAGATGGAGAAGATCTTACAGTACTGGAAGGTAATGCATTGGCAGCATTTAGAAATAAAAAAATAGGTTTTGTTTTTCAGTTTCATAACCTTTTACCTGAATTTACACTTTTTGAAAATATTTGCATCCCTGGTTATATTGGCTCTTCTGCTAAAGAATCAGTAGCTCAAAAGGCCAATGACCTTTTATCTTTGTTGGGCATTAGCCATCGAAAAAACCACTTGCCAGAAGCTGTTTCTGGTGGCGAAAGGCAGCGTGCAGCGGTAGCTAGAGCATTGATCAACCATCCGGCTATTATTTTTGCGGATGAACCAAGTGGTAACCTGGATTCCAAAAACGCACAAATGCTACATACCCTTTTCTTAGAGCTTTCCAAACAATTAAAACAAACTTTCGTCTTGGTAACCCATAACCAATCGCTGGCCACTATGGCAGATAGAATTTTATTACTAAAAAATGGTATATTAGAACCAGCGCAAAGCGTAGGTTGAAGCTATCTTTAGCTGTTCCTGGTTACTAAAATGTTTATAACATACAAAATGAACTATATGCTTAGTAAAATGTATTCAAAGATTGTATTAACCATGGCTTTGACTTCCATCCCATGTTACGCTTCAGAATCAAAAGTATCTGCCAAGCAGAATAGCCATTACCATGATTATCATGGTTATGTAGACTGTCATTCCTGGGCTGCTTATTTACATCATCATCCAGGTTATAAGCCCTATCATCCAGTTACTGATATTAAAAAACATGGATGTAATTGGGGTACCTGGGTAACTTTTCCTCAAAAAATTGAAGCTATACAGGTCAGAGTAGGCCATATTAGTACTCCCTTGGAATTACTTCGATCAAAAGATTTTTTAGTAATCTATAAGCATCCCCACTATTATGAAGAAGCTTTTTTCAATTATATAGTAGACAAGCGGTATACTTTAGAGCAAAAAAAAATTGCTGCATACGCTATGAGCAGGCACTCATATCCTTATTGGGAAAAATTTTGCGAGTTATATAAGAAAAAAGAAATAGAGCTCCCTCTTTTAGAGTTGATGCTTGCTATTCATATAACTAATTCTTTTAATGATTGTTATTGTAAGATTACGCTGACAAAAGAAATAAAACGAGTTTCTCCTACCTTGGAACGTATTCAAAATAATATCCCAAAAGATTCGTCTTTGCATCATCATCTTAAGTCTATATTAGTAGATAGCCAATTACCAAAGTCATGGCATAAGTACCGCATACATGATTCTGGTGACATTTCACGTGGTTATTATACTGCGGACTTGCCGTTTTATGATATTCTTACTGATGCAGTCAGAGAGGCAGACTATGTAATAAATTGCAACCCTGGTGATAGCGAGTTTCGTTTAGATAACTACCCTTATTTTTTAATGGTTATGGAGCATCCTGTGGATTACTATCCTGCTCATTTTGAGCTTGGGCCAAAAAGTAAAAAAGAACAAGACACATCAAGAGAACATACGAGTGGCATAGATGTATTGCGATATAAAGGATATACGGATGAAGAAAAATCTATGACTATATTTGGTATGTCTCAATTAGGTGTAACAAACAGCCTTGAATCCTCCGGTTATTATGCCTTTATGATAGACCATGCTATAGAATGGTATAAGCTAGGCAACCTTTCGGTACACCATTTATTGGAATTATTTATATGTAACTTTCCTACATTCTATAAATATCCTTTTTTTATTTTAGACTATAAGGAGGAAGCTATACAAAAAGCTTTGAACAAATTTATAGCAGAGCCCACCATACCGGAAGGTATTAAAGAAGTTGCCCGTAAAGTCAAAGATGGTACTTTAGCTACTAAAGAAGAAATGAACTATATGCAAGGCTATCGTACTTTCCGAAAAACGCATTTTACCTTGTATGAAACGATTGTCCCTCGTGATTAGTACCTTACTATATTTCAACCAATAACCCACTGCGTTGAATAACTTTACTGTAATATGATAACGCCATATAGCGAGCATTTAACTGAGTAAGCTTTATATGATTCAATCCGCCCAAACAGTTCTCCAAGACTTACATAAAGGTATTTATCAACCTATTTACTTTTTGCAAGGGGAGGAAGTATACTACATTGATGCTATTACCGAATATATCGAAGAAAAACTCCTGACACCAACTGAAAAGAATTTTAACCTAACCATTGCCTATGGCAAAGAATGCAGTATGGCTACACTGCTTACCCAAGCACGTCGTTTTCCAATGGCCGCTACTTTACAAGTGGTAGTTGTAAAAGAAGCACAAGAGATGGCAGACTTAAAAAATGCTACGGGTCAAAAGTTATTGTTACATTATTTAGATCATCCACAGCCCACTACCTTATTAGTCTTTGCCTATAAATATAAAACCATAGATGGTCGTACTGCCTTGGGTAAAGTCTTAAGCAAAAAAAATATGCTGGTTACTGCCAAAAAGCTCTACGATCAACAATTACCTGCTTTTATTAAATCCTGTGTCAAAAACCTAACATTAACTATAACAGAAGAAGCTGCTTGCTTAGTAGAAGGCTATATAGGTAACGACCTGACCAGAATCACTAGTGAGCTCCATAAATTACGTATTAACCTTACCCCAGGTAGCACTATTACCGATAGCATCGTAGAAGCCTATATAGGTTTGCATAAACCTTTCAATGTATTTGAACTACAAAAGGCCATTATGCAAAAAGACTACCCAAAAAGTTATCAAATCATTCGTGTTTGCTCATCCAATGCAAAGGAACATGCTGCTCTTCCGATTGTAACCATTCTATATAACCTTTTTGCTAAGCTACTTGTATTGCATCAAACCAAAGAAGCCGTTCCTACTAAAATTGCTCAGCAAATTGATGTAAATCCTTATTTTATACAGGGATATCTTCATGCGATGCAAAACTATACACTGCATGAAACTATGAAAAATATCACCTATCTCCATCAAGCCGACTTACAGTTAAAAAGAATTGATTCCAATCTTAATGACTATCAAATTATGAAGGGATTAATTTTTAAATTAATGCACCCATAAAGTGCTTGCTAAGCTTACTTTTTTATCTAAAAAAAGACTTCTTGCAAAGCGCATTTGTGATCAGCCATTTTTAGGAGAAATGGAGTTAAGCACCGCAAAATACGCAATCTATTTCAGGAGTATAGAGCAGCTTCGACACCAAGATGGCCATTAAAAATAGGCCTTGCAAGGGGTCTAAATGTAAAAGAGCGCTGAGAAAATAGTTGGATAGTAAATAGAAATCCATATGTTGGCTAACGGAAAGCACTGCTAATTTTTGAACCTAAAATATCCATATATCCATGCTGCAACCCATATATTCCGCCATTTTAATTGCCATTTTCCTAATGGCTATTCCTTATCAAGGATTCTCTATGGCCAACGACCAGCTGAGACCATTTGCACAAGCTATTTTTCATGAAGGCATATGGCTTTTTAAGCAACATCAATATGCAGCAGCCGAAAAGTACTTTCAGGCCTATTTGAACACCCAGGGAAAAAAGTATAACAAAGAAGAGGCTGCTTATCATATAGCACTATCTGCTTTGGCCAATCAAGACCGGAATCTAGAAATATTTTTGCAGTATTTTATAACCAGATACCCTAGCAGTCGATACATAGAAACGATGCGCTATTACTTGGCAAAATGCTTTTTTGAATCAGGTCAGTTTGCTAAAAGCCTCTCTTTATATCAAACTATTCAAGCAGATTGCTTAGCCCCTAAAGAGCGAGTAACCCTTGAATATGCTATAGGAGATAGCTATTTACAACTAAAAGATTGGACCCCTGCAAAAAAGTACTTTACAACTATTAGCAATAAAAACCATCCTTATTACCATGCGGCACAATTACAGATGGCCTACATCGCTTTTCAGGAAGCAGATTATGATGGTGCGCTTGTAGCACTTGAAAAAGCTAGTAAAAAATACAGCTTAGAAGCCCAAAGTTTAACGCTAAAGGTATACCATAAAGCTGGCCAATTTGAATCATTACTTGCCTATGTAGGGCGTTATCCAGATGCATCTTTTAGCAAGCAAGACCATCTAGTTATGGCAGACGCTTATTTTTTCCTCAAGCAATACGCAGCAGCTATTACCCATTATCAGATAGCCTTAGATAATAGAACAGACCGAATGACCCGCGCTAAGCTAGGCCATGCTTTCTATGAAACAGAACAATATGCTAAAGCAGTTGCTTGTTTTCAGCAACTGCTTCATCAGACGACAGATTATGCAAGTCAAATGGCTGCCTACTATAGCGGTCTTATCTATGAAAAAGAGGGTGCTATTCCAGCAGCTATAGCTGCTTTTTCTAAAGCAGAAGGGTTAAGATTTGATGGAGAGCTAAGCGATTTGGCTGCTATCAAAGTTGCTGGCTTGCGTTACCAACAAGGCGCTATTACAGAGGTTATAGCAGCCATGACTGCTTTTGTTGCAAACCATGAGGAAAGTAAAAACCTTTCCACTGCACAAGCCTTACTGGTACAGTGTTACTATAAAACAAAAGCGTATCAACGCGCTATAGATTATATAGCCACACTGCCCTATAAAACGGAAACACTCTTAAAGTTGTACCAAAAAGTACTTTTTTACCAGGGAATAGAAGATTATAATCAGGATAGGTTAGAGCATGCCATACAATACTTGAAGCAATCCCTTGTTTTTCCTTTTAAACCATCCTTAGTCTTACAAGCTCAGTTTTGGTTAGGAGAAGCTTTTTCTGCACTTGGTAAATATGAAAAAGGGTTAAAGTTTTATACAAAATGTATGCAACAAGGCAATTTAAATAAACTCTTTTATGAAAAAAACCTATATGGCCTAGCTTATAGTTACTTTAACACTGGAGCGTACACCACTGCAGCTAAAACCTTTGAACAGTATATAGCGATTACGCAAAAACAGCCAGCTGCTACCCACTACGATGCCATTCTTCGATTAGCGGATTGCTATTATGTCAAGAAAGATTACCAACAAGCACTTAACCTATATGCAGATGTGTATACCTATAATCCTGCTCACGTTCGTTACCAGGAAGCACTGATTTATGAAGCCTTAGGAGACAATCCTCGGGCAGAGCGTTGCCTGCAAGAAGTCCTTACCAACCATACAGAAACCATATATTATGAAAAAGCATGCTATCACAAGGCCTGTACTATATTCAATGCAGGTAACTATCAAGCAGCTATTCAAGCATTTAGCCATCTCATGCAAATAGCGTTAACTACTGATCTACAACCAGAATTATTGATGAAACGGGCTCTTGCTTATGAAAATCTTCAAAGATATAAAAAAGCTGCTGCCGACTACGCAGCTATTTTAGACCAATACCCCAGCCATGCCTATGCAGAAAGTGCTTTAATGGCTTTATCAAACCTATGTTCTACAAAAAGAACACCTGAAAAAACAGAGGTTTACTTAGAAAAATATGCACATATCGCTAAAAAAATGGCTAGTCATTCTGATGAGCGTACCATTGGCACAGCTAAGCAGCTTTTTTACAATCAAACTTATGCAAAAGTATTGCAACAGTTGACTGCTTTTGATAAGCAGTATCCAGGTAGTCCATTGCTTGGAGAAGCTTATTTTTTAATCGCAGAAAGTTATTATAGACTACAAAAGCAGAACGAGGCAATCAGCTATTATAAAAAACTAGTAGCCACCCCCCAAACAACTTTCCATAAAAAAGCATATCTAAGAATAGCTGATTTAGCTTACGAAGGCAAACGTTTTCAAGAAGCTGTCACCTATTACCAAAAACTACAGAAAATGCAACTGACTCATAAAGAATATCACCAGACCTTAATTGGACTTATAAAAGGTAGTTTTATGCTAAAAAAATATCAAATTACCACACCTGCTTGTTTAGAATTATTGAATAGTGCTAAGGAAGCACCAATTGAAACGACACAGCAAGCTTCTCTTTACCTTGGTAAGGTAGCTATGCAACGAGCAGAATACAAACGTGCTAAAAGCCATTTTTTAAAAGCCAGTAGACCGTTGCATACGATTACTGCAGCAGAAGCACAATATCTATTGGCCCATGTAGAATTTAAATTAAAAGCGTATCAACCCTCTTTAAATATTTTATTTGATCTAGTGGAAAAATTTCCACAGAATAACGATTATATCGATCGTGCCTTTTTACTTATGGCAGATAATTATATGATGCTAGGGAATTTTACGCAAGCTAAAGCTACCTTAGATTCTATGATCAATAACTCCAAGGATCAAAAGCAAATTGAACTGGCTAAACAAAAAAGAGGTAAGGTGGTCGCAAAGTTACAATAGCAAGTGCACAAGTATATATTCAAAAGATTGGTAAATCCAGCATTTTTAACTGATTTATATAGCATCTGTTTAGAAAATGGCGTCAACTTAAGGATGACCACCATTCATACATAATCCCTTAGCGTAAGCGATCCTGATTAACTAGCTGTTCGTCTTTTTTAATATAATACCTTGCCAGTAGGTTGGCTGTTAAAGCAATGAAAGGAAAAAAGATGCCTATTTTATAGCTGCTATACCCCTGCAGCATATAGGCCGTGTTAGCCTTCTTAATAAGAACCAAAGTCAAGATTATCAATAGAACTAATGTTAGGCTTATCCGAGCAGTTAAACGAAGTTGTAACTTTCTACTATCATGCCGAATAATGGCATATGCTGCTGTTAGAGCAAGGCAACAAGCTAATAAAGCCGACAAGCTATAAGGAAATATAATACTTTGTTCCTTACAAATAATAAGCGCATAGGGCATTATGGTGCAAAGACTATCCAAACCTACTTTCTCCCAAATTGGTAGTTTCAAGAAAATAAACATAGCCATGCAAACGGCGCTTAAATAAAGAGATTGAATTCTTTGAATCATGCGGGAACGATAAAAAGGCAAGAGAACAAAACGCTAAAAAAGAAAAGACGATCAAGAGTTTATGCGGTCTGGACGGGACTCGAACCCGCGACCTCCTGCGTGACAGGCAGGCATTCTAACCAGCTGAACTACCAGACCTTGAAAATTTCAATAACCACTGCACCAGTGTACAAATATAATGCATAAATTGCTATTTATCAAAAATAATAATCTTTTTATCTATAAAAATAATTGCAACTTAAAATTGTCTCATGTAAATTGATGGCATGATAATGAACTTGTTATTCATAGAACCTAGTTGGTGGCTCTGGCTTAAACACTATCCACATCACCATCAATCACTGTATAATTTTTAAATCAGTATATACTATGACCAAAGCAGAAGTAATTTTAGCAATCTCCCGTAAAACGGGACTTGATAAAGAAGATGTCAAAAATACGCTAGATGAGCTATTCCATGTTATTCAAGATGCTGTAACAGCTAATCATCGGGTTCATTTCAGTGGATTTGGTAGTTTTTCTAAAAAGAAACGAGCAAAAAAAATTGGACGTAACATTAGTACCAATACAGCTATTGTAGTAGAGGAACACCACATTCCATTTTTTAAGCATTCTAAGTTTTTTGCAGCAAAAATTAAAGCTGCTGATGCTGTATAGCACTTTATAAAGCTTAGATAGGCTGATCATTATTATGATTATAAAATAGATTAACTAGTCAAATGGTTTATTTTTCCAGCATAGTTGGCATACCAAAATAGCCTTATAAAAATACATAGTACAAGTTCTATTAAGCAGTAACTTTATTTATTATCTATCTTAAATAGATGATGAAAATCTGCTGCCCAATGTGAGTATTGATACAAAAATTTTTATTGTATTAGCTATATTGTTCAGGCAAATATGGCAAATAGTGTCAATTTAAACCTTTAACGCTTAGTAAATTTTTTAACAAAAAATGGATAAAGAATCTGACCATTATCTATTACTTTTTGCTTGATTACATCTTTGATCAAGCAAAAAGTAACTTAAAATTGCTGATAAGCATTTTTAGTTTTAAGTTCAATTTAAATAAACATCTATATGCAACGGTCTGATCTATCTTGTTAGCCGCCCCCTTAAAGAAACCGCTGAACTGGGGTTTTTATTCCTTTTATACCTAGCTAATTTAGCCCTAATTAAACTGATTCATAGCATGGAGCATACCTCTATTACACCAAGCCATCAATATTTCTCCTGCTTTATCCAAGTAATTATCCATTGCCTTTAATTCTTCTGGGTTAAAATTACTCAAGACAAAATTCGAAAGTCCTCCTTTAGGAAAATCACTGCCAATACCTACTCGAAGACGCGGATAATGATCTGAAGCTAAAGCATGCGCAATGCTTTTTAATCCATTATGACCTGCATCAGAACCTTTGGCCCGTAAACGCATCGTACCAAAGGGAAGTGTGATATCATCTACAATCGTTAAACTTTGCTCAATGGGTATATTTAAATGATCAACCCAATACCTAACCGACCTACCACTATTATTCATATAGGTGGTAGGCTTGATTATATATACTTGATGCTGGTGGCAAATAAAAGAGGCAATAGAAGCCAATCGACCTAATTGAAATCTAGCTTTCTGTTGAACCGCTAGATAATCCACCACTAAAAAGCCTACATTGTGTCTGGTATAGGCATAATCGAGGCCAATATTGCCCAATCCAACCAGTAATAGCTTCATAGTTTCTTTGCTAATTGCTAAGCAGCATAGCAATGCTAGATAAAAAGTAGTCTCTATTTCTTAGTTTTTTTCTCCTCTTTACTAGCTGCACTACGCAATGCTCTTGGAATCTCGATAGAGGCAACTGGTGTATTAGGCAATGCCAAAATAGTATAATTTTCTATTGGGATCTGATGCACACGCACAATTTGCCCTAAATCAAGATCAGAAACATCAATATTAACCATCGATGGCATATCTTTAGGATAAGCAGAAATAGCTAGTTTTCTTTGCTTTTTTGAGAGTACTCCTCCTTTGGATACACCTATCGCTTTACCAACAAATGCGGTAGGTATTTGCATTTTTATTTTCTTATCATCAAAAATTTGTAAAAAATCTACATGCAACATCATTTCACTTACAGGGTGAAATTGCATTTCCTGCAAAATACATCTGTAAATAGATCCTTCAATATTTAGATCTACAAAATGGGCATGAGGTGTATAAACCAAGTCACGTAAAAAAACCATAGGTACATAAAAATGGACTTGTTCTGTTCCCCCATATAGTACACCTGGTACTTGTGCAGCTATTCTTAACTGCTTAGACTCAGCTTTACCGAGATTTGCTCTTTTATACCCTAGAATCTCTATTACCTTCATATCTGTTGTTTATGATCAATGTAAAATTAATATGTTTGATGTATTTTGGACTTGCTATCCTATTGCTATACGGTAACTAAGCAGAATCAAAATCAAATTTAATAAAAAAATCGATATAAAAATGTATAGTGGACTGGTTTATTCAGACAAATTGTATGGGTTCAAGACTATGGCTATTCTAGGCAAAACCGGCCCTTGTCAAATAATTGCGATCAGAAAAACATAGCTTACAGATAACAAAGCAAAATAGTTGCAGGGAGGGGGCTCAAGGGGTGGATCCTGTTTTGCCAGCTGTAAGGGGTGATTGCAGCAATTTTTTACCCAGGGCTTGCTTTTTTACCAAAATCAGGAACAAATACCGCTTATCAAAAAATATTTTTTCGTAACATTGTCAAAACTATTCATGGAATACTGCACCATGCAAAATCCTGTAAATACGCTGTACCTACTATATATTTTAATGTTACGATCAAGTGAACCTATATCATTATACCATCAATGGAATAAAAATGGTATTAACAACTATTTTGTTTTACTTTTTTATGTTGCTTGTTTCTGGATGTGGACGAATTCGAACCACTGCTGCTATGATACCTACAGAAAATCATGATAACCGCCCTGCACCAGCTCTACTACACACTACTGAACTCAATCAGCATATTCTAACAACTATTCAAGATGTTCAGATTGCTGGAACAGATGCTAACCAAGCGGTTTGGACTGCTAATACATTAATTATTGATATTGTTAGACTAGTTAAATCTACCCAATATGGGTCTACATTGCATCTTAATAAAGCTGAGAAAAGTTTTAATGAAGTGAAAAAAGCTACTAGTGTCGTTAATAAATCTGTTGATCAAGCATTAACTATGCTAGGTCGTGCTATAACTAGTGTAATGGCTGAAAAAAGTAGTAAGGGAAACAGTCTTGCGAACCTTATTTACCCTCGCCTACATGAGCTGACTAAACATCTTACCGATGCGCAAAAATTGGTTCAGAAAGTTCATGAAGAAGTGCAACTTTACTACAAAGAGTCCATTGTAGCCCGTAAAACAAGAACGCGTGCTGAAGATTTTAGTAAAATTCACCTAGCTTCTGTTAATAATTGCCAACGTATCGGGTATATTGATAACCATATTGAAAATTGTTGTAAAAAACTTAAGCGTTATATTGAACTTTACTGTAAATAGCTTACTACCTATACAGTTGTTATCAACTTAAGCAAGTTGTTCGTGTTCTTACACGATTTGTCTGTACCAACTTTTTACCTAAAATTTGATTTATTAGCTACTGCTTGATAAAGAAAAAAATGCAAGACAATGTAGAACTAATATGCTAGGAACCAGTTCTATTAAACGGCTGTAGCTAACAAATGTTTTTACATATAAGGCATGTAATTTTTTAAAACTTATCCACAATACATTATATTTTGACTAATTTTCCTAGACTTGATGCCATTGTGTGAACAAATACAATTAAACTAAACCCATGACTTTAAAATTGTTCAAAATTAAAAATTAATATTATTAGCTATGTTAAAATTTAATTCTAAAAAATACCTTTTTCTTATTCTATTAGGTTGTATACTATATAATTGCCAGCAGCATGATTCACTGAATTGGCTTAAGCGTAAAAAAAACACCCGTACCAGTTTAGGTCCCCAAAGTGATATGAATAGCAATTCTAATAATATTTCAGAATCAAAACTGAAAAATTTCCTTGTAGTGTTACATGGTCATCGGATGAATAACCAAAATACACCAGCAAAAGATATTGGAGACAACGTTAACCTAATATTAGAAGAGAACGCTAAAATACCCTTTACAATTTTTAAGCCAACATGTAGACAGAATGAGGTATCTGACAAACTCAGTATCCTTGATCAATCAAGATTAGTGGTCAATGAATTACAAGCAGCACTAAAAGCATACCTTAGAAAAGAATTCCCCAAATGGTCAGAAATAGAGATTGCGGAAGGAGTTAAAAAAGTTCCAGTTTATCTGCTTGGAAATAGTCAAGGGGGACTTGTAGCACTTATGATCGGGTACAACCAAACAAAAAAAAGCACTCATCCTAAAGTGAAAATAAATCTTAAAAGGATAATAGCCTGCAGTACACCTACACAAGGTCTTGAACTACTCAGTAATGCTTATCGGGACGCACAGCGTTTTGTAAGAACAATCAACAACATACTACCCCAAGCCTATAACTTAGTTGGTAGCAGCAAGAAACAAGTAACTAGGATGCCTATAGTATTAGGCTTAGCGCGCTGCTTACCTGCTTGGTTGACCTCCAAAACCACACTAGGCCCAGGGCTCTTAGATATGCACCCAAGGTCTAAGACTATTCAGCAGGTAGTTAGCTTTATCAATGACCCAAAGCATGGTATACCTATATGCCTAATAGGTGGTAAGACAGACAAGATTAGTAAATATATTAGTAAAAATAATGGTATTAAAAATGATATTGATCCTGGTGCAATCTCTCAAGAGTCTAAAAATTTGTTTGATGAAAACTATGCACAAGTTGTTACTGGAAAAAAAGACGGAAAGCATGATGGTATCATTTCTTTAGATAGCCAGCTATGTGACAAGACTAACATTGAATTTCATGAAACAACTAAGGGGGACGTTATTAACAAAGATAATAAGGTCACCAGAATTCTTTTATCTGGTGATTACATACATTGCTATAATTTTACGCTAAATGATAAGCTAGGCTTCAACGAAAAAAGTGACACAACTGTAGTAGAATCTAAGAGAGCTGCAAAGTATATAGCAGCAGATATACATTAGCACATGGGCAATGAATCAAATATTGCCATCAAACCTATTGACATTACATCTTAAAGGAAAACAACAGTTTTTGTATAATATTACTGTTTTTCTATTGCAGTTGCAAGGGTCACTTGCTGAGCAGAACTATTTTACAAGTGATATTTTTGGGTCCACTGCTGCCACAGTAGTGCATAGATAGCTATTTATAGTTTAAACCCATCTCAAAATGATAGAAAATACTTATAAGCCGATTAAAAAATCAAATTTATTTAATCGGTTAGAAAAGAAATTCCGTTTATATGGGATAGCATTAGATATCCCTTACTATTTACCTCGTCTATTGTATATTTTCTCTTTGGGGTTAGTCTACATCTGGAATGCCCATTATCATGAAAAAATGTTGCATCAAATCAACGAGCTTCAGCCTATGGTAGATGGACTTCGCGTAAAGCATATGAGATTGCAGTCTAGCTATATGTTTGAACGTAAACAATCAGAAGTGGCTAAAAAAGTTGCTCAGTTGGCTATTTATGAAAGTAAAGTTCCCCCTTATTTAATAGCCGCCTCTAGAAGGGCTACTTTGGCCAGTCCAAGGAATATTTTATCTTACTTTTTGCTTGATCAAAAACCAAGGAAAAAATCAAATGTTAGCTAAATAGTTGCAAAAAACAACTATTTTGCAATGCATGTTTTTGTTTTTTTGCGTATGTCCCCATTGGGCTGAATGCATAAATCCCATCTAACCAAGCAAGTGCGATTTACGAAGTCAATTTTATTACGTGCCAGAATCATTCTTCTGTCTGTTATATTCTTTTTAGTAGTTATTACCTGGAAAATAGCTCACTTGCAGTTTGTAGAAGTGGATAAATGGTGTAACCGTGCCAAGCTTACCCAATTAGCCTATAAACCTATTGTAGCATCCAGAGGTAATATTTATGCCTACGATGGCGCTTTATTAGCTACTTCTCTTCCCTTTTATAGCGTTGCTTTAGACCCTGTTGTGGCTTCGAATGAGTGCTTTAAAAAAGGTATAGATCCACTTAGCCAAGCATTGGCTAATTTTTATCAAGATAACCCTCCCCAATATTACAAAAGTCGTATCGTAGAGGCACGTAATAAAAAACGGAGATATCTATTGTTGCACACAAAACAGATCACTTATGAAGAAAAAAAGCAAATGAGCCATTGGCCTATTTTTAATCAAGGTAAATTCAAAGGAGGGGTGATTTTTCAGGAGCAATATAAACGTTACAATCCTTTTAAAGAATTAGCCAGACGAACGATTGGTATGCATAGAGAAAAACATGGTTATGGCCTAGAATATGCTTTTAACAAAGTATTAAAAGGAGTAGATGGGCAAGCGCTTTATCAGAAAGTAGTAGGTGGTAATTGGAAACAAGTCGCCGAAAGTACTATGATACCTCCCATACATGGGGCTGATTTGATTACTACGCTGGACATCGATCTACAAGATGTAACCCAAAGCAGTTTGTTATTCGTTCTTGAACAAACCCATGCACAAAATGGCTGTGCTATTGTAATGGAAGTGGCTACCGGAGCCGTTAAAGCTATTGCTAATTTAGCTCGTACAGAATCTGGTAAGTATACAGAATCTTATAATTATGCTATTGGTAATCAAGGTACCGTTGAACCAGGTTCTATTTTTAAGTTGGCATCTATGTTGGCTTTGTTAGAAGAAACAGGATGGCCCCTTACTAAGCCAATAGATACGGGACATGGTGCTATTCAATTCTATAATAGATGGATGAAAGATGTAAAAAAAGGGGGCTATGGGTTACTTACCTTGCAAGAGGTATTTGAAAAATCTTCTAATGTTGGGCTTTCCATGGCCATTCATGAAACATTTGGCACCAACCCTGAAAAGTTTATTGACTACATGGAGCAATTGGGCATGCACGAACCTTTAGCCATTGAACTAGCTGGAGAAGGTAAACCTTATATACTCACTCCGAAAAGCAAAATGTGGAGCGGGGTGGCATTGCCATGGCTCTCTATTGGATACAACCTACAGCTTACCCCCCTGCAAATATTAGCACTATACAATGCAGTAGCCAATAATGGTAAAATGATTAAACCCCTATTTGTGCATCGCATAGAATCAGCAAACGGTCTAGTTAAAAAATTTCCGACTACTATTTTAAAGGAAAAGATCTGTTCAGATGAAACTTTATATAAACTGAAAGTAATGCTAGAAGGAACAGTAGAAAACGGTTTAGCCCAACGGATTAAGCATGGATTTTATAAAATAGCTGGTAAAACAGGTACCGCACAAAAGTTGGTCAATGGGAAGTATACAGACGATCACCTTACTTCATTTGCAGGTTATTTCCCAGCAGATCATCCTCGTTACAGTTGTATCATTGTAGTAGACAGTCCACAAGGGGAAAGCTTTCGCTTTGGTTCAGAAGTACCTGCACCTATATTTAAAGATATTGTCGATAGAATAGCTGGAAAAGATCTAGAAGCAAGAAAACCAATTAATGGATCGATAGGATCTCATACAACAACACTGTCTAATGTTGGCTATAGGGAAGACTTACGTTTTTTATATCAATATCTCCAGCTTCCTATGCCTGAAAATGTAGGTGTAACAGCAAGTTGGGGCAACCTAACTATCCGTTCTACCGAAAGCAAATTTGAGCCATGTAAGGTCCAATCTTTCAAAGAATGGCCTGGTGTATGGCCTATAGTATTAGGTATGAAGCTACGTGATGCGCTCTTTTTATTGGAAAAAAATGGCTTATCCATTACGGTAGAAGGGAACTTACATGGTAAGGTATGCAAACAATCTAAAATAAAAGCTAATCAAATTACCATCTTATTAAAATAATGATCAAACCTCTTCAAGAACTGCTTATAGGTCTACCTATAAAAAACATATTGGGTTCAACCGACCTAGCTATACGCACCCTTTGTTTTGATAGCCGTAAAGTAGCTGCTGACGCTTGTTTTTTTGCTATAGAAGGCACCCAAGTAGATGGTCATAACTACATAGCAATGGCCATAGCTGCAGGTAGTCGTGTGATCGTGTGTGCAAGGTTACCTGACTCCATTCAGGACAATGTAACCTATATAGTGGTCCACTCTACGCTTAGCGCACTGGGCATTATGGCTGCTCATTTTTATGACCAGCCTAGCCAAAAACTTAAAATAGTAGCCGTTACTGGTACAAACGGTAAAACTACCATTGTCCATCTGCTCTATAAGATGGTCATGCAGATGGGCCATAAAGCTGGTATGATCTCTACTATATATAATAAAGTGGTAGATGAAAGCTATCCAGCTAGCCATACTACACCAGATGCACTCCAATTACAGTTTCTATTACACCTTATGGTAGCAGCAGGTTGTAGCTATTGTTTTATGGAAGCTAGTTCGCATGCTCTTGTTCAAGAAAGATTAGCAGGTGTACATTTTACGGGTGCTATTTTTACCAATATCACCCATGATCATTTGGATTATCATCTTGATTTTGGACACTATATTCAGGCTAAAAAAAAGCTATTTGATGGGTTGTCTGTTACATCTTTTGCCCTTATGAACCACGAAGATAGGAATAGCCCTATTCTTATTCAGAATTGTAAGGCTAAAAAGTTTACTTTTTCACTTCGAGACGCTGCTGATTTTAGAGCAAAACTGATTACCAATACACTAGATGGGTTAGAGTTGGCAATAGATCATCAATCGATTTGGTTCCAGCTAATGGGTGCATTCAATGCCAGCAATCTATTGGCCGCTTATGGTGCCGCTCAGTTATTGGGACTTAATAGCCAAGAAAGTTTGGTAGCCCTTTCGACTATTCCCCCTATTGTAGGGAGAATGAATAAAGTAGATCATGGCCAATCACAACAGGTTATAATAGACTATGCCCATACCCCAGATGCTGTGCAAAAGGTTATCCATACATTACGTGCTCTACTCCCTGCTGGCAGTAGGCTCATTACCATTATGGGCTGTGGAGGCAATCGTGATCAACAAAAGCGGGCAATGATTGGAAAAATCCTATCTAAAAATAGTGATATAGCTATATTTACTAGTGATAATCCAAGGGATGAAGATCCACAGGAAATTATACATGCCATGCAACAAGGAGTGCCTCAAGCAGCCTTGCCCAAGGTGCTATCTATTATAGATAGAGCTATGGCTATTAAAACAGCTTGCTACATGGCTCATGCAAAAGATCTTATTTTAATAGCAGGAAAAGGTCATCAATGTTATGAGGAAATCAAAGGGATCAAACATTTCTTTTGCGAGGAAAAGATTGTTCAGGAAATTTTGGGTGATACAAAAAATGTTTCAATAACTTAAAAGTATCATGTTCATAACATTAGTAAAAAGCTTTTATGGCAACTTTCATCGCAACTGTTTTGCTATTTCAGCCGTAAAGGGCACTTGCTAGATCGCAACTACTTTTGTATTTATTCTCCAGCTTTGGTAAAAAAAGCTTTTCTATACCCCTTTTTTCTTGATAAAAAAGGGTACAAAAAATCAAGCCCTCTGTAAAAAGTT
>NZ_JAACGD010000104.1 GCF_022810445.1 Candidatus Cardinium sp. cBcalN2
ACTTTTCATACATAGCGCTATCTGCTACAAACAAAAAAGAAGGGGCATCTTTGAGCTGTTTGCAAAATGCCTTCATCCGTTTAGCTGCTTCTTGCAAAATAACTTTATCAGAAGCATTGCCCTTATGTGCTTCTACCCAAACCGGAAAAGAACCTGAACCTGTCGTAGCTAGGTTAAGAACCATTTGCTTTAAATCCGGCCTATTATCTTTGGAATAACCATACGTGATCTTAAAATCATCTAGCCCGCTTTCAGTTAAATTATCTACTGTTGACTGCTCATAGTCACCGAATACGGTTAAGCTAGTGGTATCTAAACGAGCTGTTTTACCAAGTAGGTTAAATTGCGTCCCAATTTCAAAAGCAATTTCTGAAAAAAGCTTAGTAGGACCATAGTCTGAAATGGCGTCTAGACAACGACCTAAAGCATCATCATTAAACATATCTGCTGTAACATCAGGTCTAAATAACTTATCCACTGGCTTATTGGCTAAGAATTCTGGGAACATATATAAGCGATCGTCCATAAATCCTAAACCATTGAGTATCATAGCAGACACTCGTTCTCCCATCGTGAGCTTAGCTCCTTTCTCGTGTGCTACTGGGAAGCGTGAATCTATTTTTGGGATTAGGTCAATTTTATCTATTACACTGGAAATTAAGCCTAAATGATCTAGAACTAAACTGCCTAAAATTTGATCTTCTTGGAACATGCCAAAACGGGGCTAGCCTAATGTAACTGAAAATATAACTAAGGGTTATACAAAAAATTAATCTAATTTCAAATAATAGACTGGTGCGGAATGTGAGTTTAAGGATGTAACCGCTTGGGATCACGCGGAAAGAGGTTACCATACCGTACATCTGGTAAGCCTAGAAAATATTTTAAGATACGTTCTAACCCCATACCAACACCTGCATGGGGCGGTGCACCATATTTAAATGCATTTAAATAATGAGGGATGCTATTGGGTTCTATGCCTAACGCAGCAACACGTTTGCATAACGTATTGTAATCATCTATCCGCTGAGCACCGGAAAGAATTTCTGCCCCTCGTAACATAAAATCATAAGAGTGAGTATATCTCCCATCACAGGTATCAACCATGGTATAAAAAGGACGTACATTGGATGGATAACCGGTAATCACATACAAATCTGTATGGTATTTTTCTTTTACAATAATGCCCAATTGCTTTTCCTCCTCAGTAGAAAAATCAGTTAAGTCTTCCCTATCTTGTCCATGAGCCTTTAATAAGGCAACCGCATCAGCAAAAGTAACTACAACCAATTCTGGAGAAAAGGTTAAGGCAGGGACATCAAAAAAAGACTGTATAATATCAACCTCCCGATTGTATTTTATACTTAATGCATCAAAGAGATCAACCAATAGCTGATATACCAGATGCACTACTTCCATATAGCTCTGATCTATAACCATTTCAAGGTCAACACCTATAAACTCCGTTAGATGTCTATTGGTATCAGAGTTTTCTGCACGAAACACAGGGCCAACCTCAAAGACCCGTTTGAAATCACCTATAATGGCCATTTGTTTATATAACTGAGGACTCTGTGCCAGGCAAGCAGGTTTCCCAAAATAGTCTACTTTAAAAACATCTGCTCCCCCTTCAGAGGCCCCGCCTATTAGCTTAGGTGTTTTGATTTCGATAAATCCATAACCACGCAAATAGCGTTGTATATGAAACAATATACCATCATTGATCCGGAAAATCGCTTGCGCTATATCGGTACGCAAATCCAATACGCGATTATCCAATCGTTTTACATAATGAACAGAAAAAAATAGGTGACTTTCATTTTTTTTATCTTCTGTCAAGGCAGCTTCTTTGAGCGTAATCGGTAAATCTAATACAGACCTGCTGAGTACTTTATAACCGGTTATAGCCAACTCAATTGATTGCTGAGAACAAGCTAAAACTGGTTTTTCAGCGCAGTAAACTTGACCAAGTAACTCAATAAAAGATTCATTTTCAATTTTACGCAATAGGTTATAATCTTCTATAGATAGCTGGGTTGTCTCTTTGTTTTTTACTAAAACGGCTTGCAAGGTATCGATACCATCTCGTAAAATCAAAAATAAGACGCGCCCACAGTCTTTCTTAGAAAAGACTCTCCCTCTAACTCTGACTACTGCTTGATTATCTGAAGTAGAAAGATTTTTGATCTCTGACAGTGGATGCATATTGGTAATAGATTGCATATTTAATTTGTTTCTGGAAAATGACAGGCTACCTCGTGATTTTCTTCTTCTAGTTTGATGAGTGCTGGATCGAGGTTATGACATTTTTCTGTAGCTTTCCAGCAACGTGGATGAAAATAACAGCCAGTAGGCAACTCCCTTGGGCTTGGTACAGCTCCCTGTAAGATAATTCGTTCTCTGCTTTTAGATGGATCAAGCGTAGGGATAGCAGAAAAAAGTGCTTTCGTATAAGGATGTTTAGGGTTTTGGTAGATTTCTTCTGCTGGAGCAGCTTCTATAATCTTACCTAAATACATCACTGCCACATCATTGGCTATAAATTTGACTACCCTTAAGTCATGTGAAATAAAGAGATAGGTTAAGTCTAGTTCTTGTTGCAAATCCATTAAAAGATTGATCACCTGAGCTTGTACCGAAACATCCAAGGCAGCAATCGCTTCATCGCAAACGATGAAGGTAGGTTCAACGGCTAAGGCTCTTGCTATGCAAATGCGCTGGCGTTGTCCGCCAGAAAGCTCATGGGGATATTTGCACAAAACTGCTTTAGGTAATTGGACATAATCCAAAAGTTTGTAAATGCGCTGGATAAATGCTGCTTTGCTATCAGCTAGCCTATGAATTTCTATAGGCTCTTCTAGGATCTTATAGATGGACATTCTAGGATTTAAAGCAGCATAAGGATCTTGAAAAATGATTTGCATTTTTCTCCGTATGTTACGCATTTGACTAGCGCTACAGTGGGTAATATCTATCCCATCAAAAATAATACGCCCATCAGTAGGCTCAATCAAGCGCAAAACAGTTCTACCTAGTGTGGTTTTACCACAACCAGACTCTCCTACTAGACCTAAGGTATCCCCCTTATATAAAGTAAAGCTTACATCATTTACAGCAGAAACTTGTCCAACCTTATGACCCAAAAGATGATGCTTGATCGGAAAGATCTTAGATAGGTGATCTACTTTTAATACAATTTCCTTATTGGTCTGCATACCTCTTACTATTTAGTGCTCCCTTTCAATGGATAAAAACAGGCTACGAAATGGTCACAACTGACCTCTTTTAGGAGTGGTTTATTATCCCTACATTGATCCTTTACGTTAGGACAACGGTCTTGAAAAGGACAACCAGTGGGCAAATTACATAAAGGAGGTACTACGCCATCAATGGTGCGCAATCTATGGGAACGACTACGAACAGATAAAGGAGGGATCGCATCCAATAATGCCTGTGTATAGGGATGCATGGGTCCATTAAAAATGGCTTTCACTTCACTCTTTTCTACAATGCTACCGCTATACATAACGGCTACTTCATGACATACTTCAGCCACTACTCCCAGGTCATGCGTAATGAGTATAATACCCATATCTTTTTCTGCTTGGAGCCTTTGCATCAAATCCATAATTTGCGCCTGAGTGGTAACATCTAGCGCAGTAGTAGGCTCATCTGCAATTAAGACAGATGGGTCACAAGCCAATGCAATAGCAATCATGACCCGTTGACGCATCCCACCTGAAATCTGATGAGGATATTCCAACATACGCTGACGAGGAGCCGGTATGCCCACCAGAGTTAACAAAGCTATACAACGTATTTTTGCCTCGTTTGGTGGAACCTGTTGATGCAACTGAATGGTTTCCATAATCTGTTCGCCAATGGTAAACACTGGGTTGAGTGCCGTCATAGGTTCCTGAAAGATCATGGAGATACGGTTACCACGTATCTCTTGCATATCCTTTATCGAGAGTGTTAAAATATCTTTTCCTTCTAAAAAAATACCCTGTGCGGTAATCTTACCCACAGGAGGCTCAATGAGCCGCATCAGCGACAAAGCCATGGCCGATTTACCAGAACCAGACTCACCAACAATGGCCAATGAACGACCCGAAAAAAGATCAAAAGAAACATTATTAACCACAGTTACCAGCTTTTTTCCGGTGTAATACTGGGTCATTAAATTTTTAACTTCAAGAATTTTTTGTTTCATATTATCGACCTTTTAACTTCGGATCCAATAGATCACGTAATGCATCAGCTAAAATATTAAACACAAGCACCAATAAAAACATGGCCATTGTGGCAAAAAAAAGTTCCCACCAAACACCTCTTAACAGTCCTGTTTTAGCATCACTAATCATAATACCCCAACTAGGTTTATTTTGAATGCCAATACCCAGATAAGAAAGGATGACCTCCTGCTTGATAGCCGTTTGGAAGACCAACGAAAACTGATAAATCATCAAGGGTAGTATGTTGGGCAATAGGTGTACAAAAATTTTTCGGGCACTACTAGCGCCAATGGCTGAAGCTGCTTGAATATATTCTCTAGATTTATGGCGGATCACTTCTCCTCGTATCAAACGACAAGTTTCTGTCCATTCAATTATAGCTAGTGCTATACAAATACTCTTCATACCTTTGCCTAGCAAAAAGGCAACCACCATCAGCAAAATCATAGCGGGAATAGCTGTTAAGACTGTATAAAGCCAAACTACACAGGTATCTATTATACCACCAAAATAACCAGCTACTATACCAAGCGTAGCCCCAATGGCAATCGCTAATAAGGCCACTATAAAGCCAACACTGATGGCTACTTCGGTGCCATGTAAAACTTTGGCTAAGACACTCCTCCCCAAAATATCTGTACCAAAATAATGCATGGCATTAGGTTGCTGATAAGAGGCACCCACTTCCGCCTGCCAGTTAGCTGCTAGCACCCCTATTTTAGTGGATAGTGCTACTAGCGTGTAACCCAATAAAGTAACAAAACAAAAAAAATTTAATTTTTTACCTATTAAAGCTTTTGTACTAAAACCAAACTGATGCAGTAGATTATCTTTATGCATATCCCTATTATAATTTTATACGCGGATCAACCAAAGTATACAAGAGGTCACCCACCACATTGCACAAAACACTTAAGACAGCAGCCATGATAGTGGCGGCCTTAATAGTTGGAAAATCACAACAACTGATGGCATCTATTACTACATTGCCTAGGCCTGGTATGCCAAAAAAATTCTCTATCACTACATAACCAAATAGCAAAGTTGGCAAGTCCTTGACAAACGTGGTAATAATTGGCACCATGACATTTTTAAAGACATGTTTAAATAAAACCATCTTTTCTTCTAACCCTTTTGCCCGTGCAGTACGCACATAGTCTTGATAGACTTCATCTAACATAATGGTTCTATAAAAACGATAACTATAACCAAAATGAAGCAATACCAAGATAATAGTCGGCAGGATGATATAGGGAACACAGTTGAATAAACCATTTTTATAGCCCATGATTGGAAAAAGCCGTAGCCTACAACCTAAAAAAACTTGCCCCACTAGAATGTAAACCAATACAGAGATGCTTGTCATGATGATGCAGCTAGTAACTAAAAGACGATCCCAAATGGTACCCCTATATTGGGTCATCCAAAGGGCAACCCATATGACCAAGCCATTGCCTATTAAAAAAGAGGGTAGTGTAACCGTTAAAGAGACTAAACTTCCTGTTTGAAAAGTCCTTAAAATAGCCTGTTTGGTACTCCAAGAGTGGCCAAAGTTAAAAGTAAAAGCAGATTTTAAAAGCTCCCAATATTGGATGTACCATGGTCTATCTAAACCTAGTTGATGGCTCAGGCTAGCCATAGCTTGTGGCGTGGCATATTTACCCAATAAAACAGCAGTAGGGTCTCCTACTACAACATTAAAGATACAAAAGACTAACAAGGTGGCACCTACAATAACGGAAAGTGCATAGAACAATCTTCTTAAAAAATATAAAACAAGAGGAGTCATACAATAATAGAAGAGGTTATTGACCCTTCGGGGTCAATAACCTCTTCTATCTAGCATACATTTATGAAATACTAAAAAATAAATAAAAGATTCAAGTTATTTAATACCCCAAGGGTGGATATGTATTAATACATTAGACAAAATCTAGACAAGATCACTGTATAGCGTTAACTTTTTGCTGCATATCTACTGCCATATATTCATCTATAGATGGAGAAAAGTCATTACAGGTAACATTTTTAACCCAGTTATAATGCAAGACTTGAATAGAAGGATGAACGGCATGAATCATAGGTACCTCCTCAGCTACCATTTTATTCAATGCTAGATATAGGCGCTTCCTTTCTGCATCATTGGTTGTTACCATAGCTTGATCTAACAGTGCATTAAAAGTAGGATTTGCATACTGCAAGCCAACCAGTTGCTTATTACTGATCAGTTCAAAAAAGGTAGCATGATCAGGGTAGTCAGCAGACCAAGTCATAGTATGCATCATAGTAGCACGCTTAAGCACTTTATTATACAGCTCTGCCCAAATATTGGTTATTACCTCAATCTTTATACCAATCTGAGCCATACATTTGGCAAAAAATTCTGCCTTATCTTTATAGCTTGTTTCAGAACGGGTATCTAAGGTAATAACAGGTAGCCCTTCTCCACCTGGGTAACCTGCTAGCGCCAAATATTCTTTGGCACGCTTAATATTATAACCATGTCGAGCAACCGAAGGATTGGGATCATCTATTAAGAGCGACGGTACGAGAGATTGTGCTACTTGCGCAGTACCTTTATAGAATATCTGGTTATAGGTTTCTCTATCAAAAGCCATAGACATGGCCTGTCTTAAATAGAGATTTTTAAAAAGCTCATGATCATGATTATAAATAAAAAGCTCAGTTCTAGGACCAGGAGATTTGTGCAAAACCAAACCTTTTTTGCTCCATTTTGGTAAAAGTTCACCTTTGTCATCAATCAGGCCAGATACAAAGCCAGAATCACCAACCTGTTGCATATCAATCTCTCCATTTTCCATTTTTAACCAACGTGGTTGTTCTTCAGTAATAATATCAGTCACCACTTTGTCAACCAATGGTAGGCGTTTACCGCCATAGGCATCTATCATAGGTTGATAGAGAGGATCTCCTTCAGTAGGAAATAATTTTTCTCTGAAGGTAGGATTCTTGACAAAGGTTAATTGCTTAGCTTGGGGATTAAAGCCACCCTCTAGGATAAAAGGGCCTGTGCCTACTGGATGATTTAAAAACTCAGAGTCATAATGGATGACAGCCTCTTTGGCCACTACGGAAGCAGGGGTCATAGCTAAAAAGTGTAAAAATAGCGCCCAAGGTTTTACAAGGGTAACTTCAAGGGTATAGTCATCCAACGCTTTTAAACCTTCTACCTCTTGTGCATAATCAGCCTGTTGCTTCCATGCATCTAATCCTTTGATTTTACCATCTATAAGCCCAAGATAAGGAACTAGATTTTTAGGATCTACCAGCCTTTTTAAACTAAAAACAAAATCAGCTGCTTTGAGCTCTCGGCCTTTACCATTTGGAAAGCAAGGATCATCTTGAAAAAGAACTCCTTTTTTAATTTTAAAAGTATATATCAAACCATCTGAAGAAATAGCAGGCATCTCTTGAGCAAGATTGGGTACGAGTTGGAATGGTCTTTTCAAAGCATGATAAGCATACAAGCCTTCATATATTTTACCAGTCACCTGAACAGAGCTCATATCATCTAGTCTTACTGGGTCGGTACCATTAATGGCACGGACAGATAGGTTATTTAACGTAGGTGTAGCAATTAGTTTTTGCTTTTTTTTGTACTCTTTATAGTAGATAGCGGCAAAAACCCAGACCGCCATTAATAATAATATGGTTCGTTTACTAATCATAATTTTTATAATATTTATAATTAATTTTAAGGCCTAAAATATAGGCAAGCCATAATCACCAAAAGGCTACCCAAAGCACTTGCACTACTGGTAATAGGATTTATGGCTGATAAATAAAAAGATAATGAACCTGCAATTTAATTTATTTTATTGTAATAAACAATGAGTATAGCAGCTACCTAGGATAGAAGAAGCAGGGTTAAACTGCGGGACTCAATAGGGATCTACTTACTATCAAGTATCTATATGGCCACCTATATTTTAAAGTATTACATAAGCTTAAAAATGGGTGTGTTTTTTATTTTTGTTTGATTTACTGACAAAATTATGGATAGATACCGTTTTTGGGGTCTATTTTTGCTACAGCAATGAATGGACGATAGCGCCCACTTAAGGACGACCACCATTGATACATAGGCCATAGGGCATTTTTTTATAAAAAAGTAAGTTAAAAATCAAGCCCTGTGTAAAAAGTTCCGTAAATCACCTATTAGCGCTGATTAGAAAAGAAGTAGTCTAAAAATATTTAATCTTTCTTTTGATCTTTTTTAGTTGTATTGTTACAAAGATTTAGTGCTTCTTGAGCAGCTACTTCTAATGCTATTCCTATCTCTGGACCTAAATATTTATTGGCTATTTGCACATCTATAGTAAAGGTTTCTTGCGCCATATGCTGAACCTCTGTTAAGTAGATATAACCAGCTGCATGACGTAGATCATAGAGCCGTTCGGCTAATTTGATAAAAAGCACAGAGAGTTGTATATGATCTTCTTTAAGTGCTTGTTCCAAGCGATTCTGTACAAAAAGTAATGAAGGATCATCTAACTCCTGCCGTTTATCTATCTTTACTAGATTCGCAACAAAAGCATAAACACCTAGATTATAATGTTCTTTGATGTAAGAAAGCGGCAAGCAAGTATAACGTACCAATTCATAAAGCAAAGAGGCATAAATCACTTTAGGTGAGTGAAAGACCCAATCTACCACTATTTGGGCAATGCCTACCGCACGTACATAAAACAATTGGCCTGAAGCATGACGCTTAAAGCTAAAATGTTGGCGTAGCAATAAAAGCAACCCTGAAATGATTTTTATATCAATAGGGGCCTCTGTAGAAACATATTTACAGACATGGTCATGGAACTTCATTAAGGCCATCATGGAATCTGCTTGCTCTTGAGGAGTAACAGGTGCCTCTGAGGTTAAGGCGTCTAGCGGCAATTCAACGGCCATCTTATCTCGAATATGGGTCACATCGCTAGGCAATACCAACAATATCGTGGGTTGTTTAACATCCGTAGCCATTTCCAAATAACCATAATGGCCATGCACCATAGTAGCTATGGTGTCTTGCTCAAGATCTATAGATGGAGGCAGATGGCTGGCTCTTTTAGGGTCCATAGGATTCGGTTCATCATAACAGGCTTTTATTTTTGGCAGCAGCTCAGCAGGCGTAGTAGACTGACTCACTACCAGAGCAGTAGCTTGAAAGTGCATAAAGGTAGGACGCATATTATCCATACCATCTGCTTGCTTAAACCGCAAAGTAGTAGGATGGAGCTGTATTCGCACAATCGGTGCATTCGGGCCTGCTAACCTACCCACTCGTAGTATAGCCTTTACCAATAAATAGACGACTTGATGGATATCGCCTATCATATAGGGGCAATTTGCTGATCAGAAGGATCTGTTTTTTCTACCAATAGTCTGGGGGGATTGCCTATCTCTTGCGACAAAGCAACCTCTACCTTACGCATCAGCTTATCTAAAGTAATTTGAGTAGGTTGCAGCAAGGCATGTTCTTTGGCCTTTTCTCTTCTATTAAAATAGGTCACCCAATCATAAAACTTATTGATAATACTTTGAAAATCTTCCTTAAAAAGCGGGATATCCTTATCTAAAAAGGATATCGATTCTTCAACTTTACGGACTACTTGATGTAAGATAGCACCATAACCTTTGGGCACACTACCCTCATGAGAAGACACCAAAGCTGCATCATAAAGAGAGGCTTTAAGTTGTTAAGCGGATCTAATTTCTTCTTGGTTTCTTAGGTAAACTAGTTGGGCCATATAATTACCTTGTCGAACTTTCAAGCAGATAATAATGGCCAATAGCAATAAACTCACTAGCAAGAGGGGTAATAAGGAGAAGAATAGTGGACAGGAAAAGCTAATAGAGATGGGATAAATGGCCACTAACAAGATAACGACTATAACGGCTATCCCTAGATCAAGGGGCAAGCTCCATAAGATTAGGGCAAAATGGGAGAGAAACAGAGATGTTGTAAAGATCGGGTCTACCGAATGGGACCAATTCCAAAACAAATTTAAAGGGAAATAAACCACTAACCCAATCAGCCAACCTAGTCCAGTGGGCATGCCTCTTATGGTTTTAGAGATATCATAGATAAATGGATAGCCTACAAAAAAAGCGGCTACAAAAAGCTGCACGATCAGCCAAGAACCATTATAGGCAACAGGTGCTATAAAGTGGGTCACTAGACTAGTAATGGCCAAGTAAAAGCCAATAAATACGATCGTAGCATGGCTAGGCTTGAGCTTAGCCAAAGTGGCTTTTCTATTGGCCCAACCATTTTTTATTGCTTCTTTGCGTTCTGCACTTTTTCGAGCCTTGGCTTGTTGCATTTGTTTAAAATCAGTATCTGGCCCAACCCAACCTGCACCTTCCGGTTGTTTAAAAAGATAATGAGCAGCTAGCATCGCTAGGCCATTGGCTAGCATACAAACAAAAGCGCCATCTATATCAGTAGTAGATTTAATCCATTTATTCCAAGCTAAGATAGATAGCGCACCTGTGGCCATACCTATTAAAGCAGTACGCGATGTACCTCTAAAACCAAAAATAGCTAATAAAGATGGGGCAGTGATTACTGGAAGTGAAAAAGCGAAAGACAACATAAGCAAACTTAATAGATCCTTAGAATAAAAAGTCAAGAACATACTAGATAAACCGACTATTAGGGTAGTCCACCTGGCTATTTTCAGCTGACGTCGATCAGTATTTTGGTTTTCTTTATGTGTACTGGCCAAAATATCATGGCTAACCATAACGGAACACGAGTTTAAATAAGAATCAGCCGTGGACATACCCATAGCTAGTAAACTGATACAAACCATAGCCCTAAGAATAGGTGGAATATTAGTGATGATATAATCCCAAACATCTTTTATCAGTAACCCTGGATCACTTACAAAAACAAATAGACCAATCAGCAATATCACACTAGTGATAACAACACTAAAAAGGCTAGTATAGCAAAAGACTTTTTTGGCTTGACTAGGTCCAGAAGACATATAGACTCTTTGCATAACTGCAGGGACCCCCAGATCAGGAACCACAATACATAAAAGCATCGCAACCATACGCAATAATTTAGTATCAAAATGGCATAGACTACTAAACTGAAATTTTTCTTGGGTTTGTATAAAAGAAACGACTTCTAGAACAGACTTACCTGTTTTTTTAAACATAAACCAGGCCAAAAATGGAATAATTATAGAAAAAGTAACAAACTGCAACACATCTGTAATTGTAACGGCACGAACGCCTCCAAACATAGAATAAAAAATAAGGATTAAGGTAGCAAAAATGGTAATAATACGTGGATTAAAGAAATCGAGCTCTAAACATATACTAACTGCGTGCGCCATTGCGATAATTTGCATACTAATTGCAACGATAAACCTACAAATACCAACCAGCGCTGTAATAATTCTTGAATATGTACCATAGGGTCTCTGCAAGAGAAAGATTGTGCATAAATGGCCCCATACGCAACATCAACTGACTAAAGAGCCATATGCTGAAACTATTCACAACCACATTAAGTATAATCCAGTAAATGCCAAGGTTATGAACTTGCTGTACATTAAAGACCAAGCCCCCACCACTATACAAAGTAGCTAAGACTGTAGCTACCAGTGTAGCAGTAGCAAATTGCTTATTACCCACTGCATATTCTCGAAACGTGGTCTTTTTTCTACTAAAATAAACCCCTACTACCAAGGTTAATACCAAAAAAGCCGCCACTATATAGAGGGGCATATTTAAACAAACCATAAAACAAACATTAACAAGGTTAAAAAACACATCTATTCACCACTCTGGTAGAGCTATCCACAAAAAGAAAAACGCCCCTTGTAAAATAATTGCGATTAGATACTTTTTATCCTTTCCCTATACTTCTATCCTTACAAAGCTTTAGTGCCGCTTGAGCCGCTTCTTCTAGTGCTGCGCCTATCTCTGGACCTAAATATTTATTGGCTATTTGAACATCTATGGTGAGGGTTTCTTGCGCCATATGCTGAACCTGTGTTAGGTGCGTATAACCGGCTGCATGGCGTAGGTCGTAAAGCCGTTCAGCTAATTTGATAAAAAGGACCGAGAGTTGTACATGATCTTCTTTAAGCGCTTTTTCCAATCGATTCTGTACAGAGAGTAAGGAAGGGTCATCTAGTTCTTGCCGTTTGTCTATCTTTACTACATTGGAGACAAAGGCATACACCCCTAAGTTATAATGTTCTTTGATATAAGAAAGCGGCAAACAAGTACGACGGACCAATCCATACAGCAAAGAAGCATAAATTACTTTAGGCGAGTGAAAAACCCAATCTACCACTATTTGAGCAATGCCTACCGCACGTACATAAAACAATTGGCCTGAAGCATGACGCTTAAAGCCAAAATGCTGCCGTAGCAATAAAAGCAACCCTGAAATGATTTTTATATCAATAGGGGCCTCTTTAGAAACATATTTACAGACATGGTCATGGAACTTCATTAAGGCCATCATAGAATCAGCTTGCTCTTGAGGAGTAACAGGTGCCTCTGAGGTTAAGCAATCTATAGGCAGTTTAACGGTCATCTTATCGCGAATATCCGTAACATCACT
>NZ_JAACGD010000105.1 GCF_022810445.1 Candidatus Cardinium sp. cBcalN2
TGATTGCCGAAACTTTTTACTGAGGGCTTGATTTTTTTCCACTTCTTCATCAAGAAAAAAGTAGTATAAAAAAGTTTTTTTACCAAATTTTTGAACCGCTAACTTATAACTTACCAATTTTGTGAACAAATACAAGCTATGTTTTAGACAGTTTTGCTGCTTTTTTATCACCATCTATCAGCACTGTATTGCACCTTTGTTGCCTCCTGTATGTCGATTTCACCCTAGTTGTTCTAGTTATGCAAAAGCTGCTTTTACTAAGTATGAGATCCCAAAAGCCATCCTGCTGACTTTACGTAGGTTGCTGCGCTGTCATCCTTGGGGAGATAGTGGCTATGATCCATTACCTTAACTAATAGTTCCCTCAAGTATAAGAATGACCACCATTGGTACATAAGCCGTAAGGCATTTTTATCCCACGCTTCAAATTCCTTATCAGCTGTTTTTCTATTTCAGTTATACTCAGTTATAACAGTCAATTTTTGAGCGGAACTATTTTACAAGGGGCATTTTTTTGGTGCACTTCTGCCACAGTAGTGAATGGATACGATAAAAAACTTTTTTACTATTAAACTAAACGTAAAGGATATGCACCATTAGTTCATGAGTACGCTACGGTAGGTCTCCACATCTTTTAACGCTGTACCGGTACCACGGACAACTGCTTGTAAAGGCTCTTCTGCAACATGGACAGGCAGTTTGGTTATACTATGTAACCGTTTATCTAAACCACGTAGTAAAGCACCACCTCCTGTCAAATGAATCCCATTTTTGTATATATCAGAAGCTAATTCAGGTGGCGCCATTTCCAATGCTTTTAGGACAGCATCATCAATTTTTGCAGCTGACTCTTCTAACGCAACAGCTATCTCTTTATAACTTACCGATATAATCTTAGGAATCCCAGTCATAAGGTCTTTACCATGTACTGGATAATCAGCTGGTGGCTCACCTAAATCCATCCAAACAGCTCCTACGGCTATTTTAATTTGTTCTGCCGTACGCTCTCCAATAACCAGGTTATGCTGCTTGCGCATGTAGTCTAGTATATCTTTATTAAATGCATTACCGGCTACCTTAATAGATTGATCACAGGCAATACCAGATAAAGATATAACCGCTATTTCTGTTGTACCACCACCAATATCGACAATCATACAACCAACAGGCTCGCCAATCTTAACACCTATTCCTATAGCGGCCGCAATAGGTTCGTAAATCATATAGACTTCTTTGGCACCTGTATGGGCAGCAGAATCTCGAACAGCCCTTTTTTCCACATCAGTGGTACCAGAGGGAATGCAAATAATAATTCTATTAAAAAACGGAGTGAAAACGGATAACTTTTTTTTAGACAACATCTTAATCATCCCTTGGATCATAAGCTCTGCTGCATGGTAATCCGCAATTACACCATCCTTAAGTGGCTTAATAGTTCGTATCGTATCATGCGTTTTTTCATGCATTTGCATAGCAGCTTTACCAACTGCAATCATCTTATTGGTGTTACGATCTATAGCTATAATAGATGGCTCGTCTACAACAATTTTATCATTGTGTATGATTAAGGTATTGGCTGTTCCTAGATCGACAGCGATATCTATGTGAAAATAACTCCAAATGCCCATGTAATATGTCTAAGTCTAAAAGATTGATGCATTTATATTACCTAAAAGTTTTTAGGCTAATATGACTAATCCGTACAAGCTATATGCTTAATACGTAGTGTCTTAAAATGTAAGTAATGACAGATTCTCACCATCAAAACAAGCATATGTATAATGAAAGACCCAGTCTCCAAGGTTACAATAACTGCTTGAATGATTTAATGCCTTTATATATGGGCAATGTGTATGGCCAAATATATAAAAATCGTGATGATTAAAAGGTTCTATCTTATCTTCACAATAGTGAAATATACGGTCCTTTTTTTCAAAAAACGAAGGGTTTGCCCCTTTTTTTTTAGTAAGATAACGATCTACTCTGTTATAAATCCAATCAGGTGGCAAAATCCTTACAAAGGATTGGAGCCAACGACTATGATATAGTCTACGCAATAGCGTATAACCAATAGTGGGACCAATCGTATCGCCATGACCCAAGAAAAATTTTCTGTTACAAATAGTAATAGATGCTGGCTTTCTAAATAATTGTACACCACATTCTTGTATTAAATAATCGATAGACCAACCATCATGGTTCCCTAAAAATAAATAAACTGGTATCTTATTTTGAACAAATTCCCAAAGTTTTACTTGAAATCGAATGGCTCCCTTAGGAATAAGGTATTTATACTCGAACCAAAAGTCAAAGACATCTCCTAATAAAAATAAGGCCTCTGCTTGTGGCTTTATATAGTCTAGCCAAGCTAGTAGCTTATTCTCTAATGCACGAGAACGGTTTACACCACTAGGACAAAGGGGCAGGTGTAAGTCTGATATAAAAAAGACTTTCTTAGCTAGTTGAGTTATGTCTATCAAAGCAATCAGCTAAACAAAATAAGGCCATGATTACAGGTTGCTAGTATAAAAAAATTGATTGGGTTTCTGTAATAGACCTCTTGGAAAAAACTAACTAGAGACCGCAATACAAGCATTTAAATGCATAAGCATTCAATAAATAATAAGCTAGCTTAGAAAATTATTCCACATTTAACAAATTTGCTTACTATAGCCTTGAACGAGGCAAACATGCAGGAATGGCTAATTGTTTAAAAAATCTAGGTTATTCAACCCCAAAAAACAGAAAACAAATTTATGATTTTTCATCATATAGCATACAATAATAATAGTCAATATTTCATTTAAGTTCAGTGAAAAAATCTTAGTGAGTTTTCTAGTGAATGTAGTAACAAATGTTTTTTTATTTTATGATATGCCAGATGATCAGATCAAACAGAAGCAACATTTAGGTATGCTCGAATATTTCATGAAGTATGTTAAGAAACGTGATATACTTAAACTATGGGATGAATTTTTAGCAAACTTTAAATCTTGTATTATACTTGACAAGAAATATGAGCTAGCACCTAGTCCTATACCTTAACCATCCATAAGCTAATAGCAGTCCCTAATGGCACCTTAGTGCCTGGTAACGGGTTTTGGCGTATAATTGTACCAACGGGTAAGTGGCTATCTTTATCTTTAATATGATGTACCACACCGATACGCATGCCCCGCTCTAATAATATTAAATTAGCTTCTTCTAAAGGCATTTTTACTAGATCTGGTACGTCAATAATTTCTTTCCCTAATCCAGCGCTCACTACTAAATCAATCGTAGATCCTTTATGAATGAGTTTGTCAGCAGGTATAGGACGACCATTGTACCATTGTTCTAAAACGGCATACTCGGTAATGTCAGGAACATGTTTGATGTTACCTAGTTTTAGTCCTTTGTTCTTTAGACGTAGCTGGGCTTCTCTAATAGATCCTTCAACAAGATTGGGCATGGAGACAAGTAGGGGATTTTCTGCATTTAAGGTCAAATAGATTTTTCGGTTTTCCTTAACGGAAGCACCTGCTGCAGGAAATTGCTGTAAAACAGTAAAGGGAGGTAGTTGAGGTGAATAACCACTGTTATCCGTTATAACGTAACCCAAATGATATTTACTAAGCTTTTCATCCAATGCCTCTAAATGGACACCTGTTAGATCTGGAACTTGAACAATTTTACCTTGATGCGTGATATAGGGCAAGGCTATGTAGAAGAAAATATAGAGTATACTTATGCTTAAGCAAAACATATAAACAAGATGCTTACATAGCTTTTTTACTGTTTTTTTGCTCATATTTGTAAGCTTGCAGCTCCTAGGTAAGTAGTAAAATTGATTTTGCTCAATCCATATTGGATAATCGCATCTATAAAGTCAAATGGCGTATAACCATTTAAGGCAGCCTGATGAAAAATACAGGTAGCTGGTGTCAGAGCAGGCAGTGCATTAATTTCAATTACCCAAACTTCCACCTTTTCATGGGAATAGATTTTTATAAAAGCGTCTATTCTAGCATACCCTTGTAAGTTTAAAACTTTTGCGACATCAGCCAGTCTGCTTTTGACACTTTTTCGAATTATAGTAGCTGTTTGGCTATTCTTATGAAAGCGTGCAGGGGTAATATTATGACCCTCCCCTGCTAAAAATTTTTCTTCTAAAGAAAGTATGTCATCTGCTGCTACTGTTTCAGATGGTTCAAAGATTTCATATAGCGTTTTACCATTAGCATCCATATGAGTTAATAAGCCGGTTGTGGTTTCTAAAAAACCGATCGTTTCTTTATCTTTTTGAATCAGCTCTTCCAGCAGAAATCTTTCTTGCCTTGGAATGTAGTCTCCTGATGGCAACGCTAATAGTTGCATCAGATCAGGTTCAATGAGTGTTTGGTTTCTAAAACTGGCAGATGCATAGGCAAGTAACATAGCGTTATGCCTAATCTTTACAACCCCTGCACTACAACCATCATCCACTGGTTTGGCAATAATCGGATAGCTAAATGTTTCCTCTATAGCATCGATCGTTCTAACTTGATTATAGTCCCAATCTCCTTTATTGATAACAAGCTGTTTGGCAACATTAAATCCTTTTTGGGCTAAAAATTGATTAGTGGCATACTTATCAATGGTCAAAGCAGTAGTTGCTATGCCAGACCCATTATAAGGTATCGCATAATCTTGTAACATACTTTGCAAAGTACCATCCTCTCCAGGCCTACCATGCAAGGCTATAAACATAAAATCTATCCTTTCTTTTAAAGCGCGAAAGCTAAGTTCCTCTGCTCTAAAAATAGCATTCTTGGCGTAAGTTCTTGTGATGGCGTTAGCTTCTTTTCGAATAGGGGTTAACAATTGCTCTGATGCACTGAATTTAGCTGGATACAAGAGCGCATCATGGATATCATCTGCATTATCTTTTAGCAGCAGGGCAATGGGTAATATAAAAATACGATAAGTTTGGCTAGAACCAGATAGAAAAAGCGGGAGAGGCGCATACTTAGTGGAAGCGACCAACTTACTATAGACATTTCGACCACTTTCTAATGATATATGTCGCTCGGGTGTAAAACCACCCATTAGAACCCCTATTCTTGGGTGCATCTTTTTTGTTTTTTTTCCTTATACCTGTTCCAGATCATTTCTTAAAGAAGCTATTTCTTCACTACTATCAAGTTGCACCTGCACTTGGTGAAGCTTCAGGAGCTTCAGGTGATGGACCATCTTCAGTAGAAATCTCCTTAGCTTCTTTGGGAAAGCGCTTGCCGATTAAACGTTCTAGATCTGATTTAAATATAGTCTCCCTTACCAATAAAGCCTCGGCCAAAAGGGTCAGTTTATCAATCTTTTCTTTGAGCAACTCTTTTACCCGTTCATAAGCACCCTCTATAATTGCTTTGACCTCCTCATCTATGGTGTAAGCTGTTTTTTCTGAGTAAGGTTTTGTAAAAGTATAGTCTACTTGTTTGCCGTTATGAAAAGAAAGGTGACCGACTTTAGGGTTCATGCCATAGACCGTAACCATACTATAAGCCAATTTAGTAGTGCGTTCTAAATCACTTAGTGCACCGGTAGAAATTTTTCCAAAAATAAGCTCCTCAGCGGCTCTTCCACCTAACGCCATAGCCAATTCATCTAACAATTGATTTTCCTGATAAATAAACTGTTCTTTCGGCAAATATTGTGCATAGCCTAGTGCAGCTATACCACGTGGTACAATGCTTACCTTTACGAGTGGATGTGCATGTTCTAGAAACCATCCCGCAATGGCATGACCTGCTTCGTGGTAGGCTACTATTTTTTTTTCTTCTGGAGAGATAAGTTTGTTTTTTTTCTCTAAGCCACCAATAATCCGGTCTATAGCAGCATGAAAGTCATGCATCGTTACAAACTTTCTGTTTTTTCTGGCCGCTATTAAAGCCGCTTCGTTGCACATATTAGACAAGTCTGCACCAGAAAATCCCGGCGTTTGCTCAGCAAGTTGTTTGATACGTATATGTCTTTCTAGTTTGAGTCTTTTGCTATGGCATCGTATAATAGCTTCTCGATCCACTACATCAGGGTTATCTATAGTTACTTGCCTGTCAAATCTACCTGGGCGTAACAGTGCAGGATCTAATACCTCTGGTCTATTCGTAGCAGCTATTACAATCACACCAGAATTGGTTGAAAAACCATCCATCTCTACCAAGAGTGAATTCAAGGTATTCTCACGTTCGTCATTTACACCAGGCATATTAGCTTTACCTCGTGTTCTACCTACTGCATCGATTTCATCGATAAAAATAATACAAGGTGCCTTTTCCTTGGCTTTTTTAAAAAGGTCACGCACACGAGCAGCACCTATACCCACAAACATCTCTACAAAATCCGATCCAGAGAGACAGATAACTGGCACACCTGCCTCTCCAGCTACTGCTTTGGCTAGTAGTGTTTTACCTGTTCCTGGCGGACCTACCAGGAGCACTCCTTTAGGAATTTTGCCACCAAGCAAAGTAAACTTTTCAGGTGTTTTTAAAAAATCGACTACTTCTTTTACCTCTTCTTTGGCTTCTTTCATTCCGGCTACATCTTGGAATGTAACTTTTAACTGATTATTTTTATCAAAAACAGTTGCTTTTAAGGTATTCATATTGAAAAGCTGCGTACCAGGACCTGCCATACCATTACCTGGCTTACGAATAAAGAACCAGTAAATAAGAAATAGCGTCAATAAAAAAGACCAATTAATAAAACTAGCTGGTTCTGAGCGTTCTTCGCATGTGTAGCCTATTCTAGCCTCAGGGTCTATTTTTTCTTCTATTGCTGAAAATTTTTTATGAAAAATATTAAAACTTGGTATACGAAAAGTGTAAACTACACGATTGTTACTTTTCCAAGCAGCTCTTCCCGCGAGTTCTTTTTGATAACAATCTTTTCTCAATGCATCCTCTTTAAGGACTACTTCCACTAGGTGTTGATTGGTAATTAAAGTAACCGCCTTAACCTCTTGGTTCAACATCATTTTTTCAAAACGCTTCTCAGAAATAGGAATCACACCTTGTTCTTTGCTATAATAAAATAATAAACCCAATATGATTAATATAGCCAATATAAAAATTGACTGAGGCGCGTTGTGCTGCACAAACTTTTTTTCTCTTTGTTTCATAACTTAGTTTGAATTGAATAGCTGCTATTTGTTATAGTGAAGATGCAATTTTACAAAAAACAATTGAAAAACAATTGAAAAACAATTGAAAAACAATTGAAAAGTGGAGATAATTTTTAAGATTAACATACTTTATGGTAAGCTTACCGCTTTAGGGCTGTCTATGATCGGCTTTATAGGGATGTTTATTATATAGCTTCCATAAATCTATCTTTAACTACCTGCCAATGAATGACGTTCCAAAAAGCCTCTATATAGGCTAAGCGTTTATTCTGATAGCGTAAGTAATAGGCATGTTCCCATAGATCTAGTCCTAAAATAGGTATACCTTGCTCTTGAACAGGGGTGGTATTCATAAGTGGATTATATTGATTATCAGTTGTAGAAATAAATAAACTCCCATCTTTTTTCGCTACAGATAACCAGGCCCATCCAGAACCAAAGTGTGCAACTGCAGCTGCTGTAAAAGCCTCTTTGAACTCTTTAAAGTTTCCGAAAGATTTTTCTAATGCATGCAATAAATCTGCTTGGGGCTGGTGGGAGGCATTAGGTGTGAGGCTATTCCAGAAAAATGAATGATTGAAATGGCCGCCAGCGTTGTTACGAACAGTTATATGGTAGGCACTGATATCTTTCAGCAAATGGGTTAGTACCGATATTTCTGTTCCTTCTGCAGCTGCGATAGCGGTACCAGTTATCGCTTGATTGAGTTTATCAACATAGGTTTGGTGGTGTTTAGTATGATGGATTTCCATAGTTTGACCATCTATGTAGGGGGCTAATGCGTTGTAGGCATAGGGCAAAGCAGGAAGTGTAAAAATCATAAAAATCTAAATTTTAGAATAAAGATAAAATTAGTTTGTTGCGCTACAATATAGTGTTTCTTAACTTTTTAAAAAAATAAATCAGCAGTTCATTACTTTCTTTAGCTAAAATATGTTCTTGGACTTTTGTCCGTGGGTGCAAGGTAGAAGTAGAACAGGTTTGGTAGCCTCTTTTGGGGTCACTAGCACCAAATACAAGTCGGTTGATCTGAGACCAGTAGAGTGCACCACTACACATTATACAGGGTTCTAGCGTAACATATAGGGTAGAGCTGGGGAGATATTTGCTATTAAAGTAATTAGCAGCAGCTGTTATGGCGAGTAGCTCTGCATGGGCTGTTGGATCTTTGAGTTGCTCTACTTGGTTGTGCGCACGCGCGACAATCTTATGACCAGCCACGATCACTGCTCCAATCGGTACTTCCCCTACTTTAGCTGCTTTTTTTGCTTCTTTTAGTGCAGCTTGCATAAAAAAAATATCGTCATCCATGCGACCTAAACGGCTCATGCAAGTAGGGAGTTTGTTAAAGTGGTAGTTAATTTTCTAGACTGCTTAACTAGTGCCTATACAAGTAAGACCTGAGCCATATTTGCAAAAATATATTGTAATTGCCCTTATAATTTAGTAATATTGCATTTGGCTGTTTTAAAATGATTAATGACTAGCGGTATACCACAGCTGCTGTGTGGCATAACAAAGCCCACACACTAAAGAAACTTTTTTACTGTTAAGCTTATGATAAACTTAAATTAACAGTCATAGCATTTCTAATGCATGGGCTTGCCGTTAAACTAAACTAAACTAAACATATAATTGAAAACCAATTACAGGAGGCAATGTAAATAAAAATAGATTAACTTGCAAATTTTTTTCTTTATTAAAAATCATATGCCCACCAGTTAGTGCGCTCTTATATTGTTCACTCAAACAGAGTGTATCGAATCGAAACAGGCATTAGGCATTTCAGAAAAAACAAACAAAAAACAAGAAGTGTGAACTAGCTCTTCTTCGCATAGAACAACTAATAACAAAGATGGAACTAATCCTACAGCAGAGAAATAATACGCGGCGTGTAATCTGATATTATAATTAAATACCTATACAAATATTAAGTGGTAACCATATCAGACTAAATTTGATCTTGTAGCCTATCTACTAAAATAGTATCTGATTTTTTCAGATTACAATTATGTACACTAGAACAAACTTTGATTTAAAGCCAATTCTAAAGTAATATGTGGGTTATTTTTTGTGATTTTTTTGTGATTTCTGTTTAATATTTAGTAGATTATTATGCTCCCATAAAAATTTTAAATCATGCCAAAATACCTTCGTACTTTTTTGCCGATAGATTACATTATAACAGATTGGGCTTCTATTCAACCTTTTTATGATAACCTCTTGGCCAGGCATCTTGCTACGTTAGATGATCTAAAAAAATTTTTAGCCCATTGGAGCGAACTAGAAGGGGTATTAGAAGAAGATGCTGGGTGGCGGTATATTCGTACCTCTTGTGATACTACTGATGTAGTCGCTAAAGATCGTTATGAATATTACATTACCAGTATAGCTCCTCATGTAACAGCGGTTACAGATCAGCTAAATCAAAAAGTGCTAGCTGCAAAAGAAGCACATACTTTACGTAAGGAAGCCCAATATGACATATTTTTTCGAAAAATTGAAAATCAATTACGCTGCTACAGAGAAGAAAATATAGCTATTCAAACCCAAATTCAGTTAAATACAAGGCAGTTTGGTGTTGTCGCAGGTGCCATGATGGTAGAGGTAGCTGGCCAAGAACTCACTTTACAGCAAGCCGCTGCTCATTTAGAATCGACTGATAGACCTTTTCGTAAAGAGGTGTATGATAAAGTACAACAACGGAGATTACAAGATAAAGATCTACTCAATGGACTCTACTCTAAGCTCATTGAGCAACGTCATCAAGTAGCTGTGAATGCTGGTTTTAAGAATTTTAGAGACTATGCTTTTGTATCCATGAATCGGTTTGATTACACACCAACAGATTGTTTGACCTTGCATAAGGCTATTCAAGAAGAAATCGTACCGTTACTCAACGAACTGGCAGAAGATCGAAAAAATAAGTTAGGCCTACCTATTCTTCAACCATTTGACCATGCAGTAGATATACAGGGTAGAAAGCCATTGCGTCCCTTTACAGATTCATCAGATTTAGTTAATAAAACGATTAGGGTATTGGAGCAGTTAGACCCTTTTTTAGGAGATTGCTTGCGTACCATGGAACAGATGGGCCATCTAGACTTAACCTCACGTAAGGGCAAAGCACCTGGTGGGTATAATTACCCGTTAGATGAGACCGGAGTGCCTTTTATTTTTATGAATGCGGCTTCTACGGTAGGCGATATGTTGACTATGCTTCATGAAGCAGGTCATGCCGTCCATGCTTTTTTAGTTCACAAGTTGACCTTAAATGCTTTTAAGCATTGTCCATCAGAGATTGCAGAATTAGCTTCTATGTCTATGGAGTTGCTCGCTATGCCGCATTGGGATGTTTTCTTTACCAATCCAGAGGACCTTATTCGTGCTAAAAAAGAGCATTTAATTCATGTTATTAGCTTTTTACCATGGATGGCTACTATTGATGCTTTTCAACATTGGGTCTATGAACATCCTAATCATACTTTAGCCGAAAGAGCAGAAAACTGGAACCGTATCTTTAGCAGCTTTTCAGACAGCATAACCGATTGGACCGGCTATGAGGAGTGCAAGAGTCACTTATGGCAAAAGCAGTTACATTTATTTGAAGTACCTTTCTACTATATTGAATATGCTATTGCACAGCTTGGTGCAATTGGGGTATGGAAAAATGCTCAAGAAAACCCTAAGCAAGGGTTGCATCATTACCTGAATGCATTAAAGTTAGGCCATACAGCATCGATGCCTAAAGTCTATGAAACTGCCGGGGTTTGCTTTGATTTTAGCAGGGAACATATTCGCTCCTTAGCGCAATTCGTGCGTAAGGCTTGGACTGAGCTTTAGGGTAATCGTTGAATACTGTGATAAGGTTTTTCTTACTCTTTATATGAAGAAAAAGCAGCCGTTCAGCGGACTGGTCAATAATGTATTTTTTGCTTACTTTTTTCTTGATAAAAAAGTAAGCAAAAAATCAAGCCCTGGGTAAAAAATGGCTGCAATCACTCCTTAGAGCTGAAAAAACAGAATCCACGCTGCAGCCTTCCTCTCAACTGTTTTTCTATTTCAGCTGTAAGGAGTGATTGCTGATCGCAATTATTTTACAAGGGGCGTTTTTATACGTAGCCTTACCATAGTGCTGAATGGATACGAAGAAAAAAGTGGAACAAAACAGCCTTTTAACCCAATGCACTACGCACAAGCGCCTCAATACCCTCTTGCAGCCCAATAGATGGAGTCCATCCTAGTCTGGCTTTAATTTTGGTACAATCAAGTCCATAGCGCCTATCTTGCCCTGCCCTTTCGGTAGTAAAACCAATTAAAGAATTATACGAACTTGCACGTAGTGGTTTCAAGCGATCCAGTATTTGGCAAATCATCGATGCTATTTCAAGATTAGTTCGTTCTTGATTGGCGCCAATATTATAAGATTGGCCGCTTTGGCCGCTATGCAAAACAGCATCAATCGCCCTGCAATGGTCCTCCACATGTAACCAATCTCGAATACTTCTTCCATCCCCATGCAACGAAACAGGCTTACCTTGTAATGCATTTTTCAGAACCATGGGCATTAGTTTTTCTGTATCTTGATACGGGCCATAATTGTTGGTTGAACGAGTAATAATCGTATGCAGTCCATAAGTATGGGTATAAGACCTTACTAAACATTCGGCTGCAGCCTTGCTGGCGCTATAAGGGTTATTGGGTGCAAGTGTAGTCGCTTCTGTAAATGGTTGAGCGTTATCATCTAATGCACCATAGACTTCATCGGTAGAAATATATAGAAATAGATGATTGGGATGAAGTGGCTGATTAGGTCCTTTAAACCAATGCTTATAAGCTATATGTAATAGCGTAGCCGTGCCCTCTATATTACTCTTTATAAAAAGCAGTGGATCAAGAATTGATCTATCTACGTGTGATTCAGCAGCCAAATGAATCACACGATCAAAGTTAAATTTTTGAAACAGCTCTGAAACCAATAAAAAGTTGGTCACATCTCCTTCTACAAAATAGTAGTTTAAACGCTGCTGACGTGCAAAAGATAAGCGAGCAGCATAGGTCAACTTATCTAAGTTTACAATGTAATAATTAGGATGCTTTTTCAAAAACCATTCAATACAGTGCGAACCTATAAAACCTGCCCCGCCTGTTATTAATAATTTTTGCATAAGAATGTGCTTACTAGCTAGTAGCTTACAATTATAAGCATTTAATTAATCCATAGCTTGGGTACTGTGGCGATGCTATAAAAAAAAATACCTGTAAAATAGTTCCGATCAGCAAAAGCGTTTTTTATTTTTTTTCACAGAATTGTAGTGCTTCCTCTGCTGCGTTGGCTAATGCTTCTACAATCTTAGTATTCAAATATTTTTTAGCTAGTTCAATATCTATGGCAAGTGTTTCTTTGGCCATGCATTTTAATTCATCTAACTGAGGATAACTTTTAGCATGTCGCAAATCATAAAGCCGCTCAGCCAATTTAATGCAAAGCACAAAAAGTTGCTCCCTATTGATTACCTGCTTAAGGGCATTCCCAATATAAAGCCCACATGGCTCCATATCTTGACGATCATTGACTGCTAAAACACTCTCTATAAACGAGTAAATATTCAGATCATAACTTGCTTTGATATACGAAAGTGGCAAACCTGCATGATTAACCAAGTCATACAGCAAAGCAACATAAACCGGTTCCGGATAGAATCGTACCCATTCTGCAACCAATTGTGTAATCCCTATAGCACGGATATATAGTAATTGCCCCGATAAGTGCCGTCTAAAACCATAACATCTCCTCATCAATAGAATTATTTCATCCATTACAGCTTTACGAACCTCTGATATTTCACAAAGCTGATTATAAGATCTGACAAACATTTCTATGGATTGATCGATTTCTTTTTGGTTGATAGGAACATTTAAAGGTAGTATCTTGGCAAGCATGTCATCTCTAACTGTTGCTACATTACAAGGCAATACCATGAGCATAGGTCTTTTTTTCGAAATAGGAAAGCGTAGATAACCATAGTGGGCACGAACGGCTCTTTCTATGACACGTTTTTCAACACGTATACGCTCTGAGTCCGTCTGACTGCTGTGCCACTTAAGCTCCCTACCTTCTGTAATATCCTCATAATAACTTCTAATTTGGGGTAATATAGCTGAAGGGGTAGTAGCACTACTGATTACTAAGGCTATGGCTGGGAAGCCTGTTTCCGAATGATACGGATCTTTTTGACGACGTTTTTGAATATATTTTAGCTGAGTAGTATGTAATTGAATTTTTACTACTTCACTCTTTGAACCATTATTTAGATTAGCAGTACGTAAAACAATAGGAACCAATGATTGGATCATATGATTGATATCACATGTAATCTTTTTAGGAATAGCATTATCTTTGTTTTCTATAACCATTTTGGGTGCTAGTGGGGTCTTAATTTCCAACGCAGTCTCTAGCCTAGCGATTAATTCATCTATCGTAATTTCACTTGGTGTTAATTGTATATGGTCTATGGATCTAGCGCGTTGTTTCAAAAAAGTGCTAAAAACTACAAATTTATCGATTATACTTTGGAGATCTTGCTTATAGAGCGGTCTATTATCTATATATGAAATAAGCTCAGTAACTTCTTGCATTGTTTTTTCTACAGAGGGTACTGTCTCTTTTGGTTTTTTACTAGAGATTTCTGAGTCTAAGTTTAGATTAGCTTCTATAGGTTGATTTTGTTTTTTTTCTATTAGTTTTTTTTGATTTTTTAAGTAGCGTTTATACAGTGTATAACCAGTTATTTTGCGTTTATTGTAAATGATAATACCGAAAATGATTAAGCCAAATCCTAATAAGGATAGTAAAGAATCACCTGATGCCAACAGTTCATCTATACCAATCTTATAGATTGTATACACAATTACCAATAATGTAACCGCTACTAGCTTGATGCTGATATAGAGGGGTAATACAAATAAAGTTGTAGATAAATGTGCTACAGATAAAGTAAGTGTAAATTGAGGATCTTGTAAATGCAACCAGTGCCAAAGCACATTTACAGGCAGGCATAAAATGCAGCATATCAGAAAAAATCTACCAACTTTCCAAGATGGAAATTTACGTTTTGGGGCAATTGCATAAACTATAAGCAGCATGCTTATAAAAAATTGTAATACATACCAATGAGTAGTTAGTCCTCCAATTAGGTAGTCTAATAGGGCAGTAAATATAAGGTAACATCCTGTACACCCAATAATGGCATCACTTGGTCTTAGCTTAGCTAATTTTTCTTTCATAACAGCAAACTTTAATACTTGCTTTATACGAGCTTGTTTACGTATAATAGCTTTATAAATCATTTGAATTTCATAATCAAATTGTTTATTAATTAACCCTTGGTCATCAGATGGAGACTTACTAAGATCGAGATAAAGCGCCACTACTAGAACGAATAGCAAAAAAAGTAATGCTATGAGGAAGGATATGTTGAGTGACATCGCAAAAGAGATTAGTAAAATCTAGAATAATAAATCTTATATTTGATATGGTACAAAATATAAATTATACAAATTATAGGTAATTATAATAATAAATTCAAGTTTTTATTTGAACTTATTAAAAATTCTAATCTGTAAAAAAGTTGGTAATTGGGCTATAGTTGGAAGCTGCAGTATGCTGCTAGTCTTTCAAAGAAAAGACTATTTATAGCTTTTTACGAAATTAGTAAGCAAGTATCTACTCAACAGCTACATTTTGTTAGTAGCTTAGAGGCTAACTTCGTGCTTATTTTTTAAATAAATCGAGAATTTAAAAAATATTTATTTAGTAGCGCCCTGGAGAGACATCATCATCTGTGTTTTTTTATCAGGGTTGTAGCTATAGTCAAAATCATGAGGAGCTAGTGCATGGTACTGTATTGCTACTTGAGATGTTTCTGTTTCTTTCTCTTTATTAAAACCATATTGCTCCTTTATAAATTTTTCAAAACTATAGTCAGCTGCATCTGGTAGGCTGCTAATCGCACTATGTTGTATACCATTGATCACATAATCAACCCATTTTATTTTTTTGGCATAGTCACCATATTCCATCCAGTCTCCATACATAGACTTCTCGTAGAGTTTTTTGTCAAATGCTTTAAGAGATATACCCATTTTTTTAGCTACTCTACCTCCCAAACGTTTCCATACCTTATTCAGTTCTTCATACTGTTCTTTTGTTGCTCTTACATTACCATAAAAAAACCAAGAAGAAGGTTGATGATGCAATATTTCGGCATTTGGATAAGCATAAGATTTAGTAGCCAATGTAGTAATAATAGCCGCCATAGAAGCAGCAAATGCTTTTACAACTACATAGACAGGTGCTTTACTATGTTCTATCGCTTGCAAGATATTCCATCCTGCACTTACAAATCCCCCTGGCGAGTAACCAATAATAAGAAATATAGGATTTACACTATTTTTGTTGTTAAAGTAATGAATTTGATCTACAATATAATTTGCTTTCCAAGGTGTAATGGTACCATTGAGCTCAATGCATCGGTCAGAAAGCACCAAGGTATTGGTTTGCTTGTTTAATGGATCATTTAGGTAAATAGGCTTTTTTTCAATACGCTTATCGCGTACTGCTTTAGCTTGCAAAGCCTCTATTTCTGCCTGTAACCGATTAGTGGTCTCTTGAAGTAGTTGGGTTTGACCTTTTTCTAATTGTATTTCCTTATCTAGTTTAATTAATTGGATATTATATTGTTCCATTTGTTTCATAAACCTAGCTTGTGCTAGCTCTAATTCGATGTTAAGCTTTTCCTTTTCCATATTGAGCAAGAGCATAGCTTTCTCATGCTCTCTTCGCGCATTTTCGTCTTCTGTCTCTTTTTCTAGCCGTTTTCGTTCTTTTTGAACACGCAAACGCTCAATTTGAGAAATAATCGCTGAAAGTTCTTTTTCTAAGCGGGCACGATGAAGTGCATTTTCTATTTCTAGCTCATTCTGCTCACTTTGTAGCTTGGCTTTAGTATTTGTGTTAGCATGATCAGCATCAGAAGATTTTTTTTGCACGATAGGAGATACAACGGCTACTTCTTTCTTTTTCTCTTTTTTTGCTGCTGCTGCTATATTATGCTTGACTAGTAATATAAAAAAAAGAAACCCTAATCTAACTAGTTTGTGCTTATGGTGTAGAGCCATCATGTCAATTAATTACATTAAAATTTATTAAATAAAATAGATTTACGCTATCGCTCTATAAGTTTAACAGTTGTCCGGCTAGGGGTCGAACCTAGAGTCTTCTGGACCAAAACCAGACGTGTTGCCATTACACTACCGGACAATTATAACATCTGTAGTAGGACTACAAATCTAAGAATTTAATTATAAAAAAGTAAACAATTTCCTGTTTTTGAATTTCTAAAAGATACAGATCCCAGAACTGCGATCTATAATAAAGCGAATTTCAAGGGCCAGATCTAAGTGTAAATTAGCTGCACAAGTAGCGCTGTGCAAAGAAGATATATAAAAAGTTTTCTGTGCAAAAAAAATAGATAGTTTAATAAAAAATTGTAGATTTTAATTTATCAATGCTATAAGTTAAGTACTGGCTTGCCGTGAGAATTATTTAGTAGGTAGAAAGTAGCTTTTGGCAACAAACCTATTGTTATTTTACTTAAAAAGTTGGAATGTCGTTTAGTATGCTACGTTTTGTTATAATATTCATCTTACTGTTTTTGCTAAAACCTGCTTGTACAAAAGAAAGATTAGCTAAACTTAAGCCAAGTGACACCATAATAGGATTTACAGGCTGCTACGTTATATTGACTACTATATTGGATTATATAACTGGTTCTGCTATCTATTGGTATGTACTTCAATTTATTACGGCTATTTGGCTTATAAGTTATGCAGTAGATGCCAACAAACAAATCCCATCCTGGAAAATGGGTCGGTGTTGGTTGATAAGTATAGTTTTTTGCCTGCCTATAAATGTGCTTTGGCACTGGTTAGGGGCAATTGACCCGCCATCTATTTTCACATTAGCCTTATCTGCAGCTCATTTATCGCTAACATTATTCGTATTGCCTTTATATATAAGCATAAAGCTTGTAACTCTTATGCTACTGGTTATTGTTTACGCCATATGTTACAAGCATACGCATCTATTACTATCAGAATCAGGGCTGTATTTTATATCGATGTTGGGATTAGCCTTGATCATTTTTTCCATTATTGCTTATAATAAGCGTAAGCTAGCCGGCTCCAAACATCATGACCGATACCTAAAAAACAAAATAAAAGAAAAACAAATAACCCAAGAGGATCCGCAAAATCAAAAAGTATGTGGCGTATATTCAGATTTAGAAATGGTTCGGAATAATCCAAAAGGAGCTCACGCTTTTATAGATCAAATCATGCAAGAAGTGACACAATTTATTGCTTACTTAGATGATAAGCCTCTTTATAAGGAAGATTTAGATGTTATTATGAAGAATTTTATTATTTGGGATATTTTTTTAAAGCAACGCGCTAGATCTAAGAATCATATAATCTTACTGCCGGTAGAAATTAGCCTAGATGAACTAGTGCGAAAGTTAGAAGTTGCCTTAGAATTGGAAAGTAGGGAGCATGCTGTGCCAAAGTTATTAATAGAGTCCAAAGATGATAAACTTCCTAAAAAAATCATTTGTGATGTGAGCCAGATGGTTTGCTTATTGACACCTATTGTGTTAAGTATTGCTAACCTAAATGGCTCAAAGGATTTTTGTGTAAAAATTCAATTATATACCACCTACCTGAATTACGCGTTACACCATCCTTACGAGGCTAAATCGACAAATGTACGTTCTCCTGCTATAGCTTTAGTGATTGGTAACGCTACGCTTCCTGAAGATATCTTGACCAATATTAGACCTTATTATGAATATACTACCACAGGTAGTGAATTCCGTTGGCACAGTGTTTCACAGAAAGAATTAGAATGGAGAAATATAGAAAAACGAACCATAGAACAGATTGTTCGTACCCACTATGGTTACTTGCAATTTCCCCCTTCATCTAAAAAACCGATACTTATAGTAGTACCTTGTGATGTAACTGCTGTACGGGATGAGATGATTGCTAGAATACTGCCTTCAGATGATGCCATTACTCACAAAGAATATGAGGAATCTATGGTTATGTTAACTAAAGCCTATAACAATCTCTGTACGGTAGCTGAGATGCGTACCATTGTATTGGATGAGCTTTTTTTATTAGTAAGGCGTTGTTATGGTTTCAGAAGACATGTATCAGGGCAATTATTCTATATCCGTGCATTGGGTATTGCGCAATTAGTAGCAGAGTGGGTGCCTGCTCAACCAAGACCTGTTTATTTTAGCTTAATTTATGGTTTAGTCCGTTATGCAGGTCTGCCACTTGCTTATGTTAAAGCCAATTATAGTGTAGATGTCTACTCTTTTGTAGAAAGAACGATCACTGTTAATAATCGCCAAGAGATGGAACCATGTGGACTTTACGTAGGTAATCGCCTCAAACGCATCATCAATAGAGAACAACTTTTTGTACTCTGCGTTAAATTTGCGGAACGGCTTTATGACTTACGTCATGCCAAAGACTATATTCACCTGGAAGAGGTAAAAAATATGGCCCGAGAAACCTTGACGGTAGATATTGAACTTGGAAAGAAGTATTTGAATGCTAGGATTGTAGAACAACTAGTAGAAGCCGCTAATAAGGCACTGCAGTTTTGTGAAGGTATCTGTTAAATAGTATATGTTATTCTTTTTGATTTAAAATTGTTTTGCAAATGTAACTCATTTCCGGTACCCACTGCGCAATGTTGTTTTTTTTAGCCCATGGAATATAAAATGTTATCGTTTCTTGTGCAATTCTTTTTTGGTCTACTAGTTTACGAAAAAGCAAGGTTCTCAGGTTATGGAGTCTGTCAGCTAGCTTAACCTGTACTACACGAATATCTTTACATTGGTCTAACAAATTTTTATTTTCTTTATCATCTAATTTCCATCGGTAACCACTCGTATTGTAATGAGTCACCATATTTACAATATAAGCCACTTGAGCGCCATACATTAGTTCCACTTGGGTGAGTGGAATCAGTGTATCTTCTACTACATCATGCAACAAGCCAGCTAGAATCGTTGTAGGATCTTTAGTGATCTCTAATAGTATTTTAGCCACTGCCATAGGATGGGTATAGTAGGGTGCACCAGATTTACGTGTTACCAATCCGTGCGCATTTTTAATAAACCTAATGGTTTTTTCTATCATTTCTTTCGTCAAAGTAGTTTCCATAGTAAGCAGTGCTACTAACTCTTGTTCTTGCGCTATACTTTCTTTTGTTTCGCTTGTTTTATAGCTCAAGGTAGTAGGGTCGTAAGTTTTAAAACGCATCACTTTTTCACCATTTACGGGTAATACATAGCCATAGGTTAAAGTTTCTTTGGTTTGTATGATGGTGTCATAACCATCATGTGCTTGTACAATTTGCCTACTTTCTGCTTGATAAAGTTGATTTTCTGACTTAGGTAGATGGTTATAGAGGGCATCATGCTTGATATCATATATTCGTTTTACGCTTGGTATATGGTTATCTGTACTGATAAAAAAAGCTAGTGCACGCAAAGTAAGTGCATGGTTGTTAGATGGTATAGTATTTTGATAGTCATAACGTAAAAACGTATCAGCAATGGTTAAGGTGACCATATGATCTGTTGCTTGCTCACTTTTGCTGATTTCGAATAAGTTTACAGTTAAAAGACGTTCAAAAAGACCCGGATCGGCTATCAGATGCATTATTTTTGTTTGGTTCCGTAATAGTAAAGCGATAGGTTCTCCTAACTTAAGCGCTGTATTATGTGCCCGTAAGATAGCTAAATCAATGGCTACTGGCTTTACTACTTTTTTATTAAGTGTTAGGATACGTTCTTCTTTCACCCTGTTTAGTAAAAAATTGCTAAACTTGTCGAACCGTTTGATAAAACGGTTGATTTCTCCCCCAAGTTGTGCTTGACCATTTTTGTAGAAGTAAGAACAAGGCGCTTGCAATATGGCACTCATTTCTTCTAGCATTTTATTACCATAGATAGGATGCAGTTTAGACCAGTTCACTTGGTTATAGATTAATTCTAATGCTGCTTTGCGTTCATAAACTCTGGCTAATGCTATGATTTTGAGCTTCATATCTATTTTATCACGTAGATATTTATATATAGCAAAACCTACTAGAGTAGGCATTAAAATAGTTATAGCTAAAACAAATTCTATAGAAATTATCCTATAAATAGAGAAAAATGAATTTAAACACGCTACATGGGGTGGTATAAATTTGTGTAGGATCATGGCTATACTGAACATAATAATTCCTGCTTTCAAGGACAGAAGGACTATTCCTAAAGCTAGGTTAACGATAGACAACATATAAACTATAGGCCTAAAATGGCCTAATTTTGCAAATTGTATACTGGAAAGAAAAAGTAATATAAATAATAGAATAGGCCATGCCCCATGCAATATGGGACTACCTGTTGGGTTATACCTCTTAAAAGATGGGTAGATGATTAAAATAGTTCCACAAGCTATTACCGAAATATACCAATAAATATAACGTGAAAAGTAGTCTTTTTCCATATAGAAAAGGGCCATCAAGGTGTTGATTATTATATAAACACCCAATACCATAAAAGTGCTTGTTCTTTTTGGGAAACAATTTTTCCAGTATGCTTTCGTAAAGCATAATTTGCAATTTTGTAGTCTTCTTAACCACCAGCGCTTGGTTTCTTGATTTTGTAAATCCAGTGCAGTAAGATCTTTAACGCCTATCCAGCCAGTATTAGGGCGTTTAGGAAGGAGATAATGATTGATAATCAGCATAAATAAGTTTAAAAACAGGGCTTGGAGTATAGATAAGTTTACTATAGAAGATAGGATCATATTAATCGCCATGTTTAATAAAACAGCAATTGAATGAGGTTTAAAGCCAAAACTAGCCATGATCAGTGGAATAATAAAAGTAAGGTAATAAAGCCCTGTTATATCAAACACTTTTGCGTAATCAATAGGATAACAGGTTATACACATACTTGTTATACCTACTAAAACAGAGATAATCCGTGTAGTCTTGAGTTGGTATTTGGTTAGCCATTTAGGTGAACCAACTATTACGGGTAATACATCATGGGTAAGTAAAACAGTAGAAGTATGTAAACAAGAATCAATCGTTGACATAATTAAAGCAATGATAGCAGTCACTAAAATCCCGAGCATACCAGGAAAGTATGCAAGCTGGATCAAGTAATCTATAACATGCTGATTGGTTCCGATAACATGATCACCTAAATGTACCGCTACAGCAATGGTAAAAAAAAGTATAATCAAGCTGGCTTCTATCATGATCCTTTTATACAAAGTTTTGGCTGCCTCTTTTGTAGAGGCAGTCATATAAAAACGTTGAATAGATGGAGGATCAAATATAGAGAACACAGCCTGTAGTAGTTGATATTTA
>NZ_JAACGD010000106.1 GCF_022810445.1 Candidatus Cardinium sp. cBcalN2
CTATTTCAGCTGTAAGGGGCCATTTCTGATTGCAACTATTTTATAAAGAGCGTTTTTTCTAGAATCGCTATAGTATAGTCTTGAACGCATACCTTTTTCACTTACTTTAAAGAGCTTTTTTATTTATTGCTCTACTATAGAGTGCTCAATGGATGTTTTTTGCGATAATTACGATAACCTAAAGTCTAAATTATCAATTACCTTCGGAAGAGCGAGAAACGGGACTCGAACCCGCGACCCCGACCTTGGCAAGGTCGTGCTCTACCAACTGAGCTATTCTCGCCTATAGGGTTTACACTAGACCAAATTTAGTTAAAGATTCTTTTTTTTCAAAATAGTTATCTGTTTTTGTGCCTATTTATTACAGTTTGTAACCATATTTTTGATTTCATTTAATTTCAATAAGGCTTCTACCGGCGAGAGTCTATCCATATCAATAGCCTCTAAAAAAGCTTTAAGGTCACTTAAACCTTTGTTTGGCTCATTTGGCTCAAAAAGTTTCAGCTGATATTGCTCCTTAGGCAGGTTTTCAATCTTTTCATCGACCTTACCTACTTTGCCACCTACTTGCGATAAATGGGCCAATATGGCCCTAGCTCTTGCTAAAATCATGGCCGGCATACCGGCCATTTGGGCTACATGAATGCCAAAACTATGCTCACTACCTCCCGGAACTAGTTTATGTAGAAATAGAATCTTCCGATCTATTTCCTGAACCGCTACATTAAAATTTTTAACCCTAGGGAGTTCTTTGGCCAATTCATTCAACTCGTGGTAGTGGGTAGCAAAAAGTGTTTTAGCCCTATAGCGCGAATGGTTATGCAAGTATTCTACCAATGCCCAGGCAATAGAAATCCCGTCATAGGTACTGGTACCACGTCCTATCTCATCCATCAATACCAGGCTACGATCACTAAGGTTATGCATAATACTGGCTGTTTCAGTCATCTCCATCATAAAAGTAGATTCCCCTTGGGCCAAGTTATCAGATGCACCTACTCTTGTAAATATTTTATCTACCACACCAATTTGTGCCGAAGTGGCTGGTACAAAAGAACCCATTTGTGCCATTAATACCGTTAGGGCAACCTGACGCAACAAGGCTGATTTGCCAGCCATATTAGGCCCCGTAATCACTATGATTTGTTGTGCCGATGGGTCTAAATAAATATCATTAGGGGTGTAGGTTTTGTCTACAGGCAAACGCTGCTCAATAACAGGATGTCGGTTACCTTTAAGATTAAGTAGCTTGCCATCATCTATTATAGGCTTGGTATACTGGTGCTCAGTGGCCTGTTTAGCAAAAGAAAGATAAACATCCAATTGGGCAATATGTTTTGCATTTTCCTGAATAGGAGAAATATAGCTTATTGCTTCTGTTACTAATGCTTGATAAAGTTGTTGCTCTAGCAGCTGTGCTTCCTCACCTGCATGTAACAGCTCCTCTTCATACTGTTTTAAGTCTTCTGTGATATAACGTTCTGCACCAGCTAAGGTTTGTTTGCGCATCCAATCTGCAGGCACTTTATTTTTATGGGCATTCGGTACTTCTAGGTAATAACCAAATACGCGGTTGTAAGCAACTTTTAAAGAAGGGATGTTGGTACGTTTGCTCTCCTTTTGTTGCAATTCAACCAAATAATTTTTACCATCGTAGATAATTTTATTTAAGGCATCCAACCGATCATTGACATGAGGCTGAATGATGCCCCCTTGATGGGTCAGTATAGGAGGATCTTCCTGAAGGGTATGTTGAATACTTGCTACCAAAGCATGACAGTGATGGAGCTGTTCTCTAAAGTTTTGTAATAAAGAGAAGCCAGTAGCCTGCAATGCGGCTTGGATAGGTTCTACCTGCTCCAATGCTCTTTTTAGCGCCATCATCTCCCGTGGATTCACCCTGCCCACCGCTACCTTAGCTATAAGCCGCTCTAGGTCACCTATCTGTTTCAAATGACTGACCAATAAACCTGCTAAATCAGGATCTTCTACGAGATAGGCCACGATATCTAGCCGTTTTTGAATGCGTACTACTTCTTTAAGAGGAAACAATAGCCATTTTTTAAGCAAACGTCCCCCCATTGAGGTAACCGTTCTATCTAGTATTTCAATAAGTGCCGTTCCGCCCACCTGCTGTGGCACCATTAATTCCAAAGCTTTAACGGTAAATTGATCTAACCAAACATACTGATGTTCCTCTAGCCGGATTATCGAACGAATATGTGTGATTTTTTTATGCTCATTTTCTGATAAATAATGCAAAATAACCCCAGCTGCTACAATACCTACAGGGTAATCTGATACCCCAAACCCTTTTAAGGACTGAGTACCAAAATGACCATTCAGTAAACCATAAGCATAGTCAAACTGAAAAACCCAATCTTCCATTGCATAAGTATGCACATTACTTTGCCCAAAATCATTCCACAAAGCCTCTTGTTTTTTGTTAAAAACAATTTCCGATGGTGCCAAATGATGCATTACCTTTTGCAAGTAATCGGTATTTCCTTGCGTAACAAAGAATTCTCCGGTAGAAAGATCTAAAAAAGCCATACCAATTAATGCTTTGTCAAAAAAGATAGCGGCTAGGTAATTATTAGCTCTTGTATCTAAAACCGCTTCACTAAAAGAAAGACCCGGCGTAACCAATTCTGTAACCCCCCTTCGTACAATACCCTTGGCTTGTTTGGGGTCTTCCAACTGATCACAAATCGCTACCCGATAGCCCGCCTTTACCAATTTAGGCAGATAAAGATCTAGCGCATGATGAGGAAAACCAGCCAACTCCACACTAGCAGCCGATCCATTGGCTCGTTTCGTAAGGGTAATATCTAGCACCTTACTGGCCTTAACCGCATCTTCCAAAAAGGTTTCATAAAAATCACCTACTCGAAATAGCAACAATGCCCCAGGATATTTGGCTTTAATAGCGAAATATTGCCTCATTAATGGCGTTGGCTCAACTAATTTTGACATAGAAATAGAAAAAATATATTATAAACATTATCACTGAGATCAAGCTACCCAAAACCAAAATTTCAACTATAACTTACCTAAAAAAGCAAGGATAGTATTGGTGCAATTTAGTTTTTTTAGCACGGATTGCTTAATTTTGTCAAAAGAGCGCTTTTAAGATAAAGGCACTTATAAGCTTACTCAAGATTAATAGTTAGAAAAAAATATATTATGAAAAAACTTAATCTGAATCCTAAACCATCTAGTTTGTTTGCAACAGGCATTACGATTTTATCTCTATTGGTTGGGTTGCAGGCTCGCAGTTGTGGAGGCACAGCCGGGCATAAAGCAAGGAACATGAGTTCAGAGATATTTATCAGGGATCTAGCCAATCTAAGAGATATTACTATCTCAGATGAAAAAGGTCGAACGCAATTGTTCGCTTCCGTAAAAACAGGAAACCATGACCACGTAGCCGCTATATTAAATCGCTTTATAGAAGATATGAAATCAGGCTACAAGCATGCAAACCCAGATTTCCTAAATGCACGTGACCCAATACGTGGTACAACACCTCTTGAGGGGGCTATAATACGGAAAAGTCTGAAAATAATCCAGCTTTTTCTCAATTGTGCATACAATATAGGCGATGAGACCATTAAGCCTATAAAGATTGATACTGTACATCCAGGTTCAGGTAACACACCGCTACATTATGCCCTTGAAACAAAAGACCTGGATATAATAAAAGAAGTAATACAGGCAGTAATGCAAGAAAACCGAGATTTATTATCTGCACAAAATAAAAATGGAAATACAGCTCTGCATCTTGCAGCAAGATATGGGCTAAGAGATATCCAAATTAAATTAACTCAAGTGCTTCCTCAGGATAAAATTTGGATAAAAAACAATAAAGGCCAGGGTCCAGTAGATATCGCAATAAAAAATAATCAGACACATTTGATATCATTCCTTCCTAAAGCACCTCCAGAAAGATTTAAAGAAAAAAATAAGGATGGTGAAACACTACTTCAAGTAACTGCTCGCTTGCACCTATTAAACGCGTTTCAAATGATATGGCTAAGAATAAAAGCACTGGACGAAGGTGAAGCTATAAAGCAACTTTTTGAGAAAGATAAAAAAGGCAAGTCTGTATGGATGAGCATCATATTATCATCAAAAGCAAAAAAAATACTAAACATCAATGTATCACCTATTATCTATCAAGATAACATTAAAATGTTCGAGCATGTCATAAAGTTGGTAAAAGATAGCTTAGGAGGAAAACAATGGAACTCTATCTTAGACGATATTACTCATCTAGAAAATAAAGGTTACATGGGAGGTGGCATAAATAAAAAGTATGCTGATGAATTGCGTCTAATAGTAGAGAAAGAAATGAAGAAAGCATATAATATAATGCTATCGTAGCACGCTATCAAAAAAGAAACAACACCCTCCTTCTGCATTCCGATCAGTAAGTACCCTGCACAGCAACCAATAGTAACACTAACTGCCCCAATGTATTAGACCTGCCATATCAACATCAAGGGCTATTGCTTAAGTAATAGCTCTTGATAAATATTTGTTAATCAACTGCTAAATAATAGTTTCTATGTAATGCTATCGTAGCAGGCTAGCAAGAAAGAGACAACACCTCCTTCTGCATTCCGATCGGTAAGCACCCTACACAGCCAACAAGCCAAACAAGGCTACCAGTTATTAGCCTATTTGCCAAAACCTATTTGCGATAAGCCATTTTTAGGAGAAGCGCAGTCGAGCACTAAGAAATACACTTTACCTACCCACTAAAGCCAAAACCTGAATTGGCAGATTCTTATAATCCTTATAAGGTCGATAAGTAGCAATGATATTATTTTTTTGAAAAACTTGCTTAATCCATGCAAAAGATTGCGTTGATCCTGTAACAGGATAGCGTCTTGTGCTGGTAGATAGTTAGGAATAGTTAAGCGCAAGCAGTCTGGTATAGGCTGTCATCTTTTGCATTTTATAACATATATGCCTAAAATAGGAGCTTAATATAAATAGAGCTATCTATTCTCGTATATAACTAGTGTTACAGAATATGCTAACCAGGCCGCATTTGACTAAATTTCTTGAGCTATATGCCAGACAACATGGATACAAAACAGCCCAATCATGCTTCTAAAGATCTATATGGTTTTGATTATGTAGAAGTTTTGGGTGCAAGGACCCACAATTTAAAAAATATTGATGTTGTTTTTCCACGTAATCAACTGGTAATTATTACAGGTGTCAGTGGTAGTGGCAAATCCTCTTTAGCCTTTGATACCATAAATGCAGAGGGGCAAAGGCGATACAGGGAAAGTTTTAGTGCCTATGCGCGGGGTTTTTTGGGTAGCTTAACCAGACCAGAAGTAGATAAAATCAATGGGCTAAGTCCGGTTATTGCGATTGAACAAAAAACAACCAACCGAAATGCACGCTCTACGGTTGGAACTACTACAGAAATCTATGACTTTATGCGTTTGCTTTTTGCACGAATAGCCGACGCCTATGCCTACACTACGGGTAACAAAATGGTAACCCAAGATGAAGAGCAAATCCTTGCTCATCTATTACGCACCTTCTCTAGAAAAAGAGTTACCCTAATGGCTCCTGTTGTTAGAGGCAGAAAAGGCCATCATCAAGCATTGTTAAAACGTTTGATTAAGTTAGGTTTTAATAAAGTTAGAGTCGATGGTGCCATTATTGAATTCACAGATAGCCTAAAGCTGGCCCGCCATAAAAAACATGATATTGCTTTGATTATAGATCATATCTTAATAGACCTAAAAGAGCTAGATCGTATCAAAAATGGATTGCAACTGGCTATAGAATATGGCAAGGGAACATTATTAATAGTAGATCCTGAGCAAAAAGATCACTATTTTTCTACCTATTTAATGGATGAAGAAACCGGCCTAGCTTATGATGCACCAGAGCCCAATCTTTTTTCTTTTAATACACCGTACGGGGCATGTGCTAGCTGCGATGGATTGGGCGAAATTACCCAGATAGATGTCAACACGCTTATTCCAGATAAAAGCATCAGTATTCAAAATGGTGCCATTGTACCATTGGGTCCTTATAAAGTATCTTTATTATTCAAAAAGATAGCGGCTCTACTAAAGTTTTTTCAATGTCAAATTACCGATCCTGTTGAAACATTGCCTCCAACTGTATTGAATTTGTTATTGTTTGGTAATATTACACCCTACCGCTCTGTGCTTATTGCAGATTGTGTTGAACCTTTTGAAGGTATTATTGCTGCACTTATCAAACAACAAGAACGTGAAACAGTTACACGGAATGGTAGTCCAGAAGAGGGGTTTAGTTACACAGCTATATGCCCAGATTGTCAAGGAACTAGACTAAACCCAATAGCTAGGTCTTTTAAGATTCAAGACAAAAGTATTACTGATTTGGTTGCAATGGACCTAGATGCCCTCAAAAAATGGTTTGCTGAGTTACCTGCGTTCTTGACAGCAAAACAGCAAATCATTGCACATGAGATTGTAAAAGAAATCTTGAAACGACTACAATTTTTAATAGATGTTGGCCTGCATTATGTACATCTTAATAGAAGCTTAAGTACCTTATCAGGAGGGGAAGCGCAACGCATTAGATTGGCCACACAAATAGGTACCCAATTATTGGGTGTGCTCTATATTCTTGATGAACCAAGTATTGGCTTACATCAACGCGACAATGGGCGCCTTATCAGCGCTTTAAAGGCACTTAGAGATATAGGCAATACGGTACTTGTAGTAGAGCATGACAAGGAGATTATGTTGGCAGCGGACTATTTGATTGAAATAGGGCCTCAAGCTGGTGCTTATGGAGGGGAAGTAGTTGCAGCGGGCCCCTTAGTCCATTTTTTAGCACAACCTAGCGTCACAGCTGAATTTTTAACCCAAAAAAAGCATTTTGCTTTTTCAGCCAATCGCAAAACAGGAAATGGCAAAACTGTAACCATTACAGGATGTAGCGGAAATAACTTAAAAAATATCACTTTAACGATTCCATTAGGTTTAATGATTTGCGTAACAGGGGTTTCAGGAAGTGGCAAATCTTCTTTGATTCGTAAAACCCTCTTACCTGTTCTTAAAAAACATCTCTACAACAGTCAGGCTACACCATTACCTTATGGAGAAGCGGTTGGCTTAACCCACATTAATAAAGTTATAGAAGTTAGTCAGTCACCTATAGGCAGAACGCCCCGTTCTAACCCTAGTACCTATACCGGTATGTTTACTGATATACGTAACTTTTTTTCGATTTTGCCAGAAGCTAAAATTAGAGGCTATAAGCCAAGTAGATTCTCTTTTAATCTAAAAGAAGGTCGATGTAATACTTGTGAAGGAGCGGGTATTCAGCGTATAGAAATGGGTTTTCTACCAGAAGTATATGTAAAATGTGATAGTTGCAAGGGCAAAAGATACAGTCGGGAAACCTTGGAGGTGCAGTATAAAGGTAAATCTATTGCCGATGTCTTAGATATGACGGTATCCAATGCGATGCCTTTTTTCGAAAGTCATCCATCTATATTGGTTAAACTCCGAACCTTAGAACAAGTCGGGCTAGGGTACATTACCCTGGGGCAACATGCTACTACTTTATCAGGTGGAGAAGCACAAAGGGTCAAATTAGCGACAGAACTAGCTAAAAAAAGTACCGGAGATACACTATATATCCTAGATGAACCGAGTACCGGTTTGCACTTTCAAGATATTCTAGCTTTATTGTCTGTTCTAAAAAAATTAGTAGAGCAAGGTAATACGGTACTAATTATAGAACACAATATGGATATTATAAAAGTAGCAGACCATATCATTGATGTTGGACCCGATGGCGGGCGAGATGGAGGCCATATAGTAGCGCAGGGTACGCCAGAAGCGATTGCTATGGTAGCAGAGAGTCATACAGGTTATTGTTTAAAACAAGAATTAAACCTATAGTATTTTCTGCTAAACGCGCTGTTTGCTTGCTATATTTTTAACACGTAAATTTATAAATCCATTCAGTCCTGCGCTAAGACTATACACAAAAAGAAAAAACGCTCCTTTATTATAACTTTTTTCGTACATGCTTGTTTCTTTTTTAGTTGCTTCTTCCCTGGCCAAATATCTCCGAAAAGCTTTTATTGGCTTGTTTCTAGGCTTGTTATCGTGTAAAGACTTTAAAAATTGGGAGAGTAGATATGCCTCCCAGGTAAACATTAAATTTGAGGTAGAAAAAGGTGAATTTAACCCAGAATTACCCCAAAACTTGCAGAGTCTTAAAATTGAAAAATTGTTTAAGGAAAATAATCTAATTGCGTTTTTAGCATCAGACAATAATCAACTTGTTGAAATTAAAATAAGCCATGATAGCGTTAGTATACCTTTAAACCCAAATGCTGATACCGTAAGCTTTAACCTAGCATCTAGGGGCACTAAGCATAAGACTATGTATTATCAGACAGTGACCATTCGCTATGAACGCAAGGCCTCCTTGATTTCTCCTGAAGCTGGTGGACTGCAAATACAATACCTTATTAAGGAGATACAATTGCATACTATGCCTAATACTAACCCTATTTTTAAACGATTTAGCATCGAATCGGCCGTGCCATTGCAAGTAGATACAAAAGAATCCAAAACTCATGTTACGTTATATTACTAAGCCCTTTTTTTATATAGTTTTTTCGGTTACCATTCCTCACTATTTAGTAGCTAATGATCAATTACTGCCAAATACCATTTGGCCAACTACTGGTTATGTTGGTGCAGATGTAGCCAAAACTTGTGTGGGTTGGTACCAAAAAACAGGTCTTGCGTATGAACTAAATGGGTCTATTGATTTTAGTCGTATTTTATTTGATTTGGACTATGGATTAGGGGCAATCCAGCGTGACAGAAGGAACCATAAAGGCTCTTTTGCCTCTGCTGATGGTAAATATTTTAGAATAGGTTTGGGGTATAATTTTTTAACACCAACTCCAGCACACAATCAATTTTTTATAGGATTCCGTTATGCTAAAAGTTTCTTTGATTTTCAAATAAAAAGTAATAAACTACAATGCAATCACGATTCAGCTGACGATTGTTCTAAAACTAAAAAATGCACAGAGGTACCTATTATTTTCCAAAATAGAAAAGATGCGGCAATAGCCCATTGGTGGGAAATTGTAGCAGGGGGTAAAGTGGCTCTGATTAGTATACTATCTATTGGCTGTACAGCTCGTTATAAGTTTAACAAAAAAATAAAAAATAATTTATATATTTCTCCATTTGATATTCCAGGGTTTGGATTAGCAGAATTTGATCATGCTTTTGGCTATAGTCTATATGTTGCATTGCGTATTCCACTACAGAAAAGCAAAAAAGCTGGTTATGAAAATACCAAGGGAAAAAGTGCAACTTAATTTTTTAATGCTAAATCATTATGTATCTACTCAGCACTGCGGTAGCGCTTGATTTTTGGGTCACTTTTTTATCGAGCATAAAAAATTTTTTTACTAAAGTTGTAAGTAGACACAAAAATATTACACACTATTCTATCATGAAAAGATATGCCAAATACATTCTAGCATTGTTGCTCATCATCCTTGCAGATCAAGGATCCAAGCTTTGGGCTTATAGCCACATGCAATTAGGTCTAGATCACCATATTAAAATTCTGGGTAACCTATTTAAGTTGACTTATGTTTTAAACTATGGCATGGCTTTTGGGTTGCAGCTTGGCTTTAAATATGGTAAGCTTCTGATCACCTTTGTTCGTCTTTTTGCTTCACTCTATGTTGCCATTCATATTGTGCAATCATTAGCTAAGCCAACTCATCCTCTTTGGACTTGGGGGTGGATAGCTCTTTTAGGTGGTGCTATTGGCAATAGTATTGATAGCATTTTTTATGGTGTTTATTTGAATAATGCTCCTGCTGATGCCCCTATGAAGTGGTTCCATGGCCAGGTAATTGATATCATTCATATTGATTTTTGGTCTGGTCTTATTCCTAGTTGGGTACCTATTTGGGGAGGACAAGAGATGTGCTTGCTGCCTATTTTCAATATAGCAGACTTAGCTATTTTTTTGGGATTAGCTTTTATTTTTTATTCTTTTAATGCATCAGCTGCATTAAAAACAAATGACCAACTAACTGACTTTATTGCATAAAAGTGGCTATATGAAGCAATTTTTAAAATATTTTTCTATTACATTTTTAATTATTCTTGCAGATCAAGCCTCCAAGCTTTGGGTCTATGCTAATATGGAGATGGGTATAGATGAGCAAATTAAACTTTTGGGAAATATTTTTAAGCTTACTTATACATTAAATCCTGGCATGGCTTTTAGTATCCATTTGGGTTTTAAGTACGGCAAGTTATTGATTACTATGTTTCGCCTTTCGGCTTCTTTATATATCTGTTGGTATATTATTCAATCTGTCAGAAAAAGTGCCCCTGCTGCTTGGATCTGGGGGTGGGCCTTGGTTCTAGGCGGCGCTATTGGCAATAGTATTGATAGCATTTTTTACGGTGTTTATTTGAATAATGCTCCTGCTGATGCCCCTATGAAGTGGTTCTATGGCCAGGTAATTGATATGTTGCATATTGATCTTTGGTCTGGGGTGCTTCCTAGTTGGTTACCTATTTGGGGGCATTACTATATATATTGCCTTCCTATCTTTAACATAGCTGATGTGGCTGTATCTGTAGGATTAATCATGGTTTCATGCACATTTTATCCAAAAACTGCTGCTAAACATTAAATATCTGTTCACAACACTGGTAAATAACGCATTTCTTATGACACTTTTTTCGTAGCCGTTCAGCGCATTGGTAAAGATACGTAGAAAAAGCAAAAAC
>NZ_JAACGD010000107.1 GCF_022810445.1 Candidatus Cardinium sp. cBcalN2
ATAATCAACAACTCCCATCTCTTGGGTAAACTTTTTTCATTTTCTTCTTGGTATGTTCCACTTTCTTCTTGGTATGCTGTTGAAGCAAGCGTAGCCAACTCATAAGGATTAGGATACCTTGCTACCTTATTCAGGGTAGCGGTTTTTGATTGCTGATCAGGTAAGAAGACGCGTATATATTTTTCTAACTGATTAGGTTGACGCCTTTCATACTTTAGGTTTTCGTCTACTTTTAGTTCCCCTGAAAAAGGTGGAAAGGTATGTAATGCTTGTTCTGTAGTCGACGCTATTGGACGTTCTATAGGCCTTGTTATTTGATCCATAAATAATTGGTTTATACTGCCTTAAGCAGGGATAAGATCTTCAATAAAAAAGAAGCAAAAGGGGATTGCGAATGTTTTGGTCAATGACTAATTTAATCAAGCTCACAAAAATCATAGCAAACCATTTGTTGCTTTAATCTTACTTATTTAGTAAACTTATTGCCATAGTTTTTGTATTGCCATAGCTTTTGAGCCTAATTAAGTATGTAGAATGACTGATAAGCATTATACAAAGTTTAAAGCAATAATACAATATCCGCAGATAGCGTAATGCTTGTTAGTTGTATGAACCTGATTTTGGATTCAATAAACTGTAAATCAAAATATATTTCTATTGGTTATAGAAGCCATATTATTTTTTGTGATAACCTTATTTAAAAAGAAAGGGAATGCTTCTTGTAAAATAAT
>NZ_JAACGD010000108.1 GCF_022810445.1 Candidatus Cardinium sp. cBcalN2
TTTTGGTGTCGAAGCTTGTCTATGCTTCTCAAATACATGCATTTTGTTGCAGTACGTCACTGTGCTTCTCTTAAAAATAGTTCATCAAAAGCAGGTTTGGCAAGAGGTCTATTTTTTATTTTATAGAAAAAAGCTTAGTTTTGTTAAAATTTATTTTTTCTATTTCTAGAAGAGATAATTATTCTTTAGATTATAAAAACATATGTATGCAATTGTAGAAATAGCTGGGAAGCAATTTAAAGTTTCTAAAGAGCAGTGGCTTTACACCCCTAAATTGCAAGGTGAAGTAGGTACTTTGCTCACCCTTGATAAAGTTTTACTATTAGATGACGAAGTCGGAACTATAATGGTTGGTACGCCTACCCTCAATGGGGTAACCATTAAAGCTAAAGTATTGGAACATACTAAGGCAAATAAAATTATCGTTTTTAAGAAAAAAAGACGGAATGGTTATAAGGTAAAACGAGGGCATCGTCAAGATCACACGAGGATTGTTATTGAAGATATTGTAAAGTAATATAATACCATGGCACATAAGAAGGGAGCTGGTAGCTCCCGTAACGGAAGAGATTCAGAAAGTAAGCGGCTCGGCATAAAAAAATATGGTGGAGAAGCTGTAAAAGCTGGCCATATCATTGTTAGACAAAGAGGTACCCGTTATTATCCTGGTAAGAATGTTGGCCTAGGTAGGGACCATACTTTATTTGCCTTAACAAATGGGCTAGTTGTTTTTAACAAAAAGAAAAACATGCGCTCTATTGTTTCCGTGGGTGAGGTTTAGTCGTATATCTGTTTGATATTTGTTTGCCTAACAAGAAAAAAATAATCTATTAACTATCTGCAAACGAGATTTGCTAAAAATACTATGGCTGTAAAAATAAGATTAGCTAGATGCGGTAGAAAGCATCTAGCAGAGTATGACATTGTTGTAGCGGATGCAAGATCCCCAAGGGATGGCCGTTTTATAGAAAAAATTGGGAACTATAATCCCAATACAGCTCCTGCAACCGTTAAACTTAATGAAGCAAGTGCATTAAAGTGGCTTTTTCAGGGTGCACAACCTACTGATACGGTTAAAACCCTTTTATCCAAGCAAGGTGTTATGCTTAAAAAGCACCTTCAAGTAGGTGTTATAAAGGGAGCCATTACACAAGAGCAGGCAGATCAAAAGTTGGCTAGTTGGAAGGCAGAGCGCGTAAAAATGAGCATTCGGTAATCGCCTAGTAAGATAATAATTCAATTCAATTAAAACATAAAATAGTTAATTCAATGACTAGGGAAGATATTTTCGCTAAAGTAGTAGCTATTGTTGTTGACAAGCTGAATGTTTCAGCTGAAGAGGTAGTAACTACAGCCCATTTCGCAAATGACTTAGGTGCTGACTCCCTTGACCAAGTAGAGTTGGTTATGGAGTTTGAAAAAGTATTTGATATGCAAATCAAGGATGATGAGGCTACCAACCTACAAACTGTAGGTAGCGTGGTAGATTATTTGGTAGAAGTCTTAGTCAAACCGAGGGCTTAGCCAAGGGTTGTTCTTAATTATACCTTATTCTTTTCTATGTTACCCACAAGAGTAGTCATTACAGGATTAGGCGCTCTTACGCCAATTGGTAATGATGTAAAAGCCTATTGGAATGGTCTTGTATCTGGTCAAAGTGGTGCAGAGCCCATCCATAGATTTGATCCTGCTAAGCATAAAACTAAGTTTGCTTGTAGCCTAAAAGGGTATGATCCGCATATCTACCTTGATGCAAAAGATATCAGGCGAATGGATCCATTTACCCAGTATGCTATGGTTGCTGGCGATGAAGCTATTCAGGATGCTTCCTTACTCACTTCTCTAATAGATAAAGAACGTGTAGGCGTTATATGGGGTTCTGGTATAGGTGGTTTAGGTACTACAGAAGCAACTGTTTTGGCACTTGCGGGCAATAATATGGATCCTAAAATCAATCCTTTTTTTATCCCTAAAATTATACCAGATATTCCGGCTGGTTACTTGTCAATTAAGTATGGATTTAAAGGACCTAACTTTTCTACAGTATCTGCATGTGCTTCTGCAGTAAACGCTATAATATCTGCTTTTCAGTTGATTAAATTAGGCGATGCAGATGTAGTGTTAGCAGGTGGCTCAGAAGCACCTATTATTCAAGTAGGGATTGCTGGATTTAATGCATTAAAAGCGCTCTCTACCCGTAATGAAGACTATTTAACCGCTTCTCGCCCCTTTGATAAGACACGAGATGGTTTTGTGATGGGGGAAGGCTCAGGTGCCTTAATACTTGAGTCTTATGCCCATGCTCAAAAAAGAAATGCTAAAATTTACGCTGAAGTAGTAGGAGTAGGCATGTCTGCAGACGCTTATCATATTACCGCACCAGATAAAGGAGGGGTCATGTTAGCATTGCAACGTGCGCTAGCTAGTGCTGGTCTTTTACCCGATTGTATAGATTACATTAATGCCCACGGAACCAGTACACCATTAGGTGATATCAATGAGATTCAAGCTATTCAAGAGGTATTTGGCGCTCATGCTTATAGGCTTAATATTAGCTCGACTAAGTCAATGACGGGGCATTTGTTGGGTGCAGCAGGTGCTATAGAGTCTATTGCTACTATTTTAGCATTGGTGCATCAACTAGTTCCGCCAACTATTAACCATAAGGTATTAGATGAGGCCATTGATTCACGAATTAATCTAACCTTGAATAAGCCAGAAAAAAGATCTATCTTATTTGCTCAAAACAATGCGTTTGGCTTTGGTGGCCATAATGTTTCTATTATCTTCAAGAAATGGGAAGGTTTCTAAGTTTACTGCAACACTTTTTTATCAAGAAAGATCGTACTACCCAGCAGTTAGCCTCTTTCGTAAGAACAGTTACTGGAATGATCCCTTCAAATCTTGCGTTGTATAAAGTAGCCCTTCAGCATAGTTCCATAGAAGAAGGACACACTTCCAATGAACGTCTTGAATTTCTGGGAGATGCTATATTATCTGCCATTGTTGCAGACTATCTATTCAAGAAATATCCTTTAAAGGAAGAAGGGTTTTTAACAGATATACGTTCAAGATTGGTCAACAGAGATTCCTTAAATGGGTTGGCACGTAAAATTCATTTAGATAAGTTCTTGCATTATGATACGAATCTAGTAAAACGAAGTGGTCATAAGTTTATTTATGGCAATGCATTAGAAGCGCTTATTGGTGCTGTTTACTTAGATCATGGTTATGAACGCTGTCAAAAGTTTGTTATTGATCGTCTGATAGTCAATTATGTAAGCTTAAAAGAGCTGATAGCACATGATACTAACTTTAAGAGTAAAATTATTCAATGGGCTCATAAAAACCATCTTCAAGTAGTGTTTAGAATTCTGGAGGAGAAGCAATATGATTATTATAAAGAATTTACCGCTCAGGTCCTTATCAATCAAAAAGTTATGGGAGCAGGGACGGGTAGGACTAAAAAATGTGCCGAACAAATGGCTGCTCAACAAGCCTTACAATATACGGAACCAGTAGAAGAGACATAATCCAATGCCATAAGCTCGGCACCTATAACAATATAATTTATCTAGTCTGGAGAAATTTATGCCACAAGAAGCACAAGCTATACGAGATATTATTGATGCATTTGATTATCAATATGGTTTTGAAAGCAATATTCCTGTAGATTCAATTCCAAAAGGGTTAACGGAAGCCACCATTCGCTTAATTGCTGAGAAAAAAAAAGAACCAGATTGGTTGTTACAAAGGCGTTTAGAGGCTTTTGATCACTTATCCAAATTAAAAGAGCCCACTTGGGCCAAGGTTGTCTACCCGCCTATAGATTATCAAAATATTATTTATTATGCCGCCCCTAAACAAAAAGTAGCATTAAATAGTTTAGAAGAAGCTGATCCAGAGCTTTTAGCTACTTTCAATCGCTTAGGTATTTCATTAGAAGAGCAAAAAAGGCTAACTGGTGTAGCCATGGATGTGGTATTAGATAGTGTTTCTGTGGCCACTACCTTTAAAGAGACCTTAAATAAGTTAGGTATTATTTTTTGTTCTTTTAGTGAAGCCGTTCAAAAGTACCCTGATTTGGTTCAAAAGTATTTAGGTAAAGTAGTCCCCATGACTGACAACTACTTTGCGACCCTAAATACTGCTGTATTTAGCGATGGGTCTTTTTGTTATATTCCCAAAGGAGTTCATTGTCCTATGGAGCTCTCTACCTATTTTCGCATCAATGCTACCAACACGGGCCAATTTGAACGAACTTTAATTATAGCAGAAGAAGATGCCTATGTTAGCTATTTAGAAGGCTGTACGGCCCCTATGCGCGATGAGCACCAATTACATGCTGCTGTAGTAGAGATTTATGCTGAAAAAGCAGCTCATGTAAAATATTCTACTGTACAAAATTGGTATCCAGGTAATAAAGATGGGGTAGGTGGTGTCTATAATTTTGTAACCAAGCGAGGTCTTTGTGCAGGCGCGCATGCTAAAATTTCTTGGACACAAGTCGAAACAGGCTCAGCCATTACTTGGAAGTATCCTAGCTGCATTTTAATGGGAGACCACTCAGTAGGCGAATTCTATTCTGTGGCAGTCACCAAGAACAAACAGCAAGCAGATACAGGAACAAAAATGATTCACTTAGGTAAACATACCAAGAGTCGTATTGTAGCCAAAGGGATTGCAGCTGGTTCATCCAATAATAGTTATAGAGGCTTGGTTAAACTGGCACCTAAAGCTGCCCATGCAACTAATTTTTCTCAGTGCGACTCTTTGTTGATCGGTAATAATTGTGGTGCGCATACTTTTCCTTATATAGAGGTAAACAACCCAACTGGAAAGGTAGCACATGAAGCTACTACTTCTAAAATTAGTGAAGACCAGCTATTTTATTGCAATCAACGTGGTATTGATCATGAAAATGCGATTGCACTTATTGTCAATGGCTACTGCAAAGAGGTGCTTAATCAGTTACCTATGGAGTTTGCTGTAGAAGCTCAAAAACTCTTGGCACTGACTTTAGAGGGTAGTGTCGGATAATAGACATCTTTGAGCATTCATTTGCAAAATAGGAGTGCGGAAAAAATCAAATAATCTTTTCGTTTTTTAAGCGATCCCATTCTCGCATAAACAATCCTGTTCTTAGAGAATTATCTGAAATAATGATCTCTTGTAAATCACATGTTTGCAAAATGACCTTAATAAGGCTAACTGATAATGGCAGCAGTTTTAAAAAAATAGGTGCAATAGGAAGTTCTTTTTCCCAAATATGTACAGGAGTGGTTTGAATAACTTGATAAATTTTAAAAAACTGCTCCTGAGAAACTCTTTTTATATTGCTATTTGTTTCAATAGCAGAAAGATCATAGTGCCATTTGTATAACATCAATAATGTCCGAAAAGCACCAGAGCTTCCAATAAGTTGACCAGGCCTATAACGATTTGTTCTAACAAAAAGAGGTGCCAAAGCCTTGCGATAATAGTCTTCTAAAAGGTCCACTTGAAGTGGTGTAATGGGATCACTATAAGTAAATTGAGCCGCAACACGACGTATCCCTAGTTCAAAACTTCTTTCCCATAGTGGCTTTAGTTCGTTAAAGATAATACACTCCACACTCCCACCTCCTATATCAATGATTAAGCCATTTGAATCTGTTAAATTGAAGCAAGAACTGATACCATGATAAATTAAGCTAGCTTCCTCTATGCCAGAAATAATTTCTACTTTAATATCTGTTGCAAAATGAATCGCTTCAATGATATCAGGTGCATTAACTGAATCCCGAAAAAGACTTGTAGCCTTGGCAGCAATAAATTGAACACCCTCTATATCCAGCTTTTTTTTAATGGCGACCAAAGTATTGACAATATTGTTTTGTTCCTCTAATGAGATATGCATATCATAAGGAAGCTGTTCAACAACAGTTCTTGTAATTTTTTCTTCATAAAGTATGGTATACTTTTCTGGTTCAACTACCCCTACTAAAAGATTTATAACATTGGTACCTAAATCAATAACAGCTAATTTTGACATAGCATTTTAATTAAAAAGCTGTTTCTATGGCTTGCGCTGATTATATCATATAACCTAAAGAACTATTTTCTTTTCTAAGAAAGAGATACTCCATTTTAGATATAATGTTATATCGAACTCTATTTTATTGGCTACTTTTCCATAACCTGGAATAGTATAATTTGATACTTGACGATCATCATTTTTTTTGCCATGCATAAGATAGGCTATGCCCAGTTGCATGCCTCCATAAAGTTGAGGCACTAAGCTAAGTTCAGAGCCTCCAAGTAGCTTTATCCAACCGGCTACAAAGGGATTAGAAGAAGCTATATCATCACCATAGATAAGGTTAAATCGACTGTAACCATAACCTATCCCGCAATAGGAATTCGTCAGACGATTAGGATGCATCATGCAGAGAAGCCCCCCTAAACCATAGCTACCCTTCAAGGTATAAGGTAACGTATTGCCATAGATTATGTTTTTAGGTTGATCAGCTAGATAGCCCACATCAATAGATAACTGTATCGGACCACAAAAATAAATGTCAACACCTCCTCCATAACTTTTTTGGTCAATAGACCAGCAATTCTTTAGACACTGAGCCCAATTTATTCTTACCCCAACCTGCTGTAACAAAGGGATATAACTAGACAAATGCATCGGTTTTGGAACAAAAAAGAGATACAAAAGGTCCATAACATCTTTATGTGCCACTTTGACTAAAGGTAAGGCTGCATTGGCTACCTGTATAGCTTCTTCTTCTACAGGAGCATTTGTTTCTTGCGGCATACCCACGTTTTCTTTTTGAAGTCGCAACGCATCACGATCCATTTGGTGATTGGCCCCAAAAGCCCTAACACTACAAAATGTATAGGCAACAATAACAATTAATAAGGTTGTTATCTTTAGTGCATACTGCATAGTTAATATACCAATATTTAAATGTAAACTCAGTTACCAGGTTTATGTTCAGAAACAGCCATAATCCATCTTTCTTTTTGACGCATATCCTTATGTAAAGTTATTTGCTTAAAATTTGCGCGATGTAGTAAATCTACAATCTTTTCGCCTAATGCCTCATTGATTTCTAAGCAGAGTATACCATTTCTACGCAAATGAAGCGCCGCAAGTTGAATGATGCGCCTATGGAATATAAGTGGATCATTATCTGGAACAAAAAAAGCCAAATGAGGCTCATAATCTACTACATTTGCATGCATAAAAGGCTTTTCCTGCATGCGAACATAGGGGGGATTGCTCACAATTAACGACCAACTAGATGCCGGAAGGGGATCCGTTAGGATATCTGCTGCTGTAAAATGAACTTTTACACCTATCTGGGCTGCATTATATGCAGCAACAGCTAGCGCGGCTTTACTTATATCAATAGCTTCTACTACCGCCTTGGGAAAGTGCTGTTTGAGCGTAATAGCAATGCAACCACTACCAGTACCTATATCTAGAATAGAAGTAGGATCGGAAAGATGATGCATTAAACATGTTACCCATTCCTCTGTTTCTGGCCGTGGGATGAGTACAGCAGGCGTTACCTTCAAGCAATTACCAGCAAAATAAGTGGACCCAATAACATATTGAATAGGCTCCTGCTTTTTTAATCTATCTATAGCATCTAAAAGCTTGATGTGAATAGCAGGTGCAATGGTACATAATGGATTTAGGATGTAGTCTGTTGCATTAACTTGCAAATAATAAGCCAGCAGTTGTTGAACAATAGCACGGCATTCTAGTTTATTAGGTATATCCAAGGCTAAGGCTTGACAGCATAGATCTAATAATTCTCGAAGCGGTATTTCAATTATAGAAGATGATGAATAAGAGAGTAAATTCATTGGATTTTTTGTCTGTCATAGGCTTTTAAAGGTTGCTTTAAGCTGCTTGTTGCTTTTGTAAAAAAGCCTACCTTACCAGCTATTTTATTCTATGGTAAGTAAATATAATAAATATAAAAAGTTAATCGAGAAACTAGCGTAAAATGGTTATTTTTTGCTAGGAGTAATGGATCAAACTAAAAATTCATTTGATTGTTATTCATACATTGTAGGCAATTAGCGATTTTGGATGCTATTTTGTAATATTTTTTTATTAAGCTTGTAGCTTATATTTTTTAGTTTATAAACTGCCTAGCCACTATGTTAACGCACAACCCTAATGCATCTAATGCAATCGTTAATGACCAGGCCAAAACGGCCATTCTTATAGCCCTGGTTACACCCCGGCAACCTTTAGCCAAAACAGAAGAATATCTTACGGAACTAGCCTTCTTGGCAGATACTTGGCGGTTGAAAATTGTGCGAAACTTTATGCAAAAGTTAGACCATGCACATGGTGCTACTTTTGTAGGCAAAGGAAAACTAGAAGAAATAGCTGCTTTTATCAAGGAAGAAAAAATTGATTATGCCATTTTTGATGATGAACTTTCTCCCTCACAAGTTCGGAACTTGGAAAAATTACTCTCCTGTCAGATATTAGATAGAAGCTTATTGATTCTTAATATCTTCTCTATGCGTGCGCAAACCAAACAAGCCAGGACACAGGTAGCCTTAGCACAGTACCAATATTTATTACCACGACTTACTAGAATGTGGACCCATCTTTCAAGTCAAAAAGGGGGTAGTGCAGGTATGCGTGGCCCTGGTGAGAAAGAATTGGAGACAGATAAAAGAATTATTCAACATAAAATTACCAAACTGCGTGAAAAGTTAACCAATATCGCACAGCAATGTACTACCAGGCGTAAGGGACGAGTTGATTTGATCCGGGTTGCATTGGTAGGATATACCAATGTAGGAAAGTCTACTTTGATGAAGCTGCTATCCAAGTCAGATATATTGGCTGATAATAAGTTATTTGCTACAGTAGATGCTACTGTACGTAAGGTAGTATTAAATGATAACGCATTTTTATTAACTGATACAGTAGGCTTTATTCGTAAACTACCGCATACTTTGGTAGCGTGTTTCAAGTCTACGCTAGCAGAAATTAAAGAAGCAGATTTGCTTTTGCATATAATAGATGCATCACACGATAGTTTTCAAGAACAAATAAGCATAGTCAATCAGACCTTACAAGAAATAGGCGCAGCAACTTTGCCAACTATTTTGGTATTCAACAAGGTTGATATCATCAAGAAAAGTATAGAAACCGTATCAAGCACTAGCCAAGTCATAGATATACCCATAGAAGCTGTTTTAAGAAGTGAGGCATATGGGAGTAGCATGATGCATTATCCGGTTGTTTTTATTGCTGCAACAAAGGGGCTAAATATAGACCTGCTAAAAGAAACAATTACAAAAGAAATAGAGCAAATTCAGCTAACAAGATATATAAAAGCTAGTTATTAGCTTATATTGCCCATGTCTGTCATGAATAGATACTTTTTGAAAGTCACATACCGAGTTTCAAGTTAAACATGCCGCTCTGCATGGTACGATGAACGGACCAGCGGTCCTGATTCCACGTAAGAAAACCCACGCTTGAGCGCTTCCTCTTTAAAATGAGCAAATTTGTCGGGATGTACAAAAGTAGCGACTGCAAGATGCTGTTTAGTAGGCTGTAGATACTGACCCAGTGTTAAAACATCCAAACCATTCTCTCGCAGGTCATCCATAACTTGATAGACCTCGGAGTCTGTTTCCCCTAATCCAAGCATAATCCCTGATTTAGATCGTTTGCCATATGCTTTAATCCGTCTGAGTTGCTCTAAGCTTCGCGCATACTTAGCTTGTGGACGAACATTTTTATAGAGTCGTTCTACCGTTTCTATATTATGAGAAACCACCTCTTGACCTGGGCTAATCATTCGTTCTAGTGCCCACCAAATTGCTTTTACATCTGGAATTAATGTTTCTATAGTGGTAACAGGATTCAAAGCTTTGATCTCTCTAACAGTTTGGTGCCAAATTTCTGCGCCACAGTCCTTTAGTTCATCTCGGTTGACAGAAGTAATAACTGCATGTTTGACTCCCATCAGGTGAATGGCTTTAGCTACTCGTTTCGGTTCGTCTTTATCATAAACAGTAGGTCTTCCAGTAGCTACTGCACAAAAGCCACAGCTTCTGGTGCAAACATTACCTAATATCATAAAAGTAGCTGTGCCTGCTCCCCAGCATTCACCCATATTGGGACAATTCCCACTGGTGCAAATGGTGTGTAGCTTGTGCTCATCTACAATATCACGGACCGTCCTATAATGCTTACCTGTGGGTAATTTAACTCGCAACCAATCTGGACGTTGGGTCTTTGTGATGAGTGGCGTTTCTTGCTTCATAAGAATGGTTAAAAAGTAGCCTAATGCTTTAGGGAAATTAAAAGCATAAGTAGTGTTTGGAACGCACTCCAATATAGGAAAACTTGGATAATATTTAGTTGGCTAGTTGGCGTTACTAACTTAGGCTATAAATAGAGCGCTATGCATCTATTATAATTATGAAAGTAGTTTTATAGTTCCATGTTATAAGATAGATAGGGGGTATTTATTCACGAGATGGGTTAAAAATAAATTTTTATGTCGTCTTTTCATGAATAAATTTAGCATGAAATATACTTTAATTGTAGTAGTTGATATT
>NZ_JAACGD010000109.1 GCF_022810445.1 Candidatus Cardinium sp. cBcalN2
TATCAACTACTACATATAAACTAAATCCAGCTAAAGCCAATACCAGGATCCAGTAGAGACCAAGCTTATAGACTTGTTCTACATTACGCACCAATCCTCCTCCACTATAAGCAGTCGCCAATACCGTGGCCACTAAAGTAGACGTAGAGAACTTTTTATTGACTAAAGCATATTGCTGAAACGAAGTAGTCTTGCGACTAAAATAAATACCTACTACTAAAGTCAATAATAGAAAAGTAACCACAATGAAAAGTGGTATATTGATGAGTGTTAACATAGCTGAATAAGTCTAATAAATTACAAATTAGTACGCCGAAATAGATTCTATGCGAATAATAAATACTAATTTGTACTAAAACAAATATTTGATCATTTTTGATAAAATTATATTAAATTAAGACATTTATGTTTTATAATCTTGATTTTATAGTCTATAAACTAGGATATAATGTCTTAAAAAAGTAATATTAGTATTAGATGAGTAAGTCATATGATACAATTTTGTATTATAGCTTTATCATATGGTATGATTAAGTAATCCGTATAAAAAATTCGTTAAACTAGTAGATGCATGGTGATTGTATCGCTCCATATTTGATTAAAGTAGTTGCTAAAAAGTTTCAATTCATGGTTAGTTTTTTTAGCTTTGAGTGCAAATACCGAAGTTTAATTGAAATTAGAGGTAATGAAACAAGATCAATTTAAAGTTGAAACAATAGAATCTACACATGTTACACCTAGCGTAACACAGTTCACCTCTACACGTAAAGCAATGCAACAACATCCATTTAAAATTGAACTCATAGGATCTAAAATGCTTACTCCTAATGTAACAGAGTTAACGTTTAAACGTTCTGATGAGTTGCCTTTTACCTTTCTAGCAGGGCAGTTTATTACTTTTTTGTTGCCCCATGAATCTGGTAAAATAGTGCCACGTAGCTATAGTTTGGCCAATAGTCCCGAAGAACCTTATAAGTTGGAAATTGCCATAGCACCGGTTCAAGGAGGCTTTGCTACCCATATCCTCTTTAACTTAAAACTTGGTGATAGGTTAGATTGTGTGGGCCCTAAAGGTAGACTGATTCTACAAGAAGCAGAAAAGCCTTGCCAATATCTATTGGTAGCCACTGGAACCGGTGTAGCTCCCTATCGTTCTATGCTGCCAGCCATTGCTAAACGGCTAGAAGCAGATGCAAACCTTAAAGTGACCTTATTATTAGGTGTGCGTTATACCAATGACCTGCTTTATGCAGCAGATTTTATTGCTTTTGCTGAGCAATATAAAAGATTTCACTTTCGTTTCTATATCAGTAGGGGAGCGGTACGGAACCTATCTTATGAATATTCGGGATATGTGCAATCCGCCTTTGCATCACTCGACTTAAACCCAATGACTGATTTGGTATATCTCTGTGGTAATCCATATATGATTGATGATAGCATTAAAAATTTAGAAGAAATGGGGTTTAGTCCACAACGTATAAGGCGTGAAAAATATGTTTCTCGTGGTGTATAGCTCATTTTTACGAAATCTAAATAAATACTAGTTCATCAGTAACCTAAATATAACACGGTTTTGCATTTTAGATTTTTAAAAATTTCAGTATCCATTGATCTAAGCTATTGGATCTTTTTATTATTTGTCATGGGTAGTGCGGGCGGCCCATATACTGAAAGCTTGCTATGGTCTACTGTATTCACCTTTAGTATACTTATACATGAATATGGACATGCCTTAATGGCTCTTTGTTTTGGTGCGGAGCCTATTATCTTATTACAAGCTTTCGGAGGAAAAACCCTCTTCAATGAATCACAGATAACGGATAAACAAAAATTTTTCATTACCCTGGCAGGCCCGCTCTTTCAAGGATTATGGACCTTGATAGCCTACCTATTATTCCGGTATGCTATTTTTAGTAGTTCTTTATTCAACTATTTTCTCTTCTTGACAACCCATATTAATACAAGGTGGTTGCTGCTCAATTTAATACCTATTGCGCCACTTGATGGCGGCTGGTTGGTTCGCTATATGCTAGAAAAAAAATTTGGTCATAAAGGATATTTGACTAGTCTGATCATTGGATTGGTGGCTGCGGCTATAGCTATTCCGCTTTTCTACTGGCAGGGATATCACTGGTTCTTTATCATCCAGCTCTTTATATGCGGATGGCATTATTGTAAACTTTGGCAAAAAGAACAAGAATAGACTTTAAACCTTATTTCGTATGAAATGGAAGTTCCGTTTATCGTGCAAAGCCTCATTAAGGCTTATAAGCTTATTGCCAATGGTAATTGGTATAAGTTGTAAAAGAAATGCGCCTAGAGATGAACCAGTCTTTCTTGGTTATGATGTAGGTGCCCCAAATGCCCAAAGCCCCATCAGGGATCCAAACCTTATACAAACGCCAACTGGTTCTAAACGATGTGACTCCCGTTTACAACATTTGTATTGTTATTACAAAGCTTTAGAAGATGACCTGACGGATATGCTAAAAAAGCTAGCGTGTTCTACGCTACTTAGCCAATTACGTCTAAGCCAATTAGACTATTCAAAAAAGCTAGAAGAAGAAATCTTGCTTTTAGAGATAGTACCCGATCCTGAGCATCTAGAAAATGATTTTAGTGCGTTAGTCGATGCTAGCCAAATATCAGCAGTAGGCCGCGATGGTAAACAGCAAACTAGTAGACCTACATCTGATAAACTTCCCAATACATTATGTGTCTTATTTAACAGAAATAGAAAGGATTTTAACAGAGATAGAGAGCATGGGTCTTGGGATGCACGTAGACTAGTTGGTCTAGAAGCGCTAACGATCAATGCCAATCCGCTATTAGCCAACTCGGAAAAGCATACCTTTAATTTAACCGCATTTGTACTGCATAGGCCCACTAATATAGGAGCTCAGCATGACCAAGTAGTTGCTTTCATAAAATCGGGTGAAGAGTGGCATTATTACAAAGATGGTAAAACAATTGCGCTGCCTAATAATCAAAATCAAGCGGCCATTCGTTTAGCATCAAAACATGGAAGCTTCTTTTTTTATCAAAAAATGTAGCCATTCAGTCCTATGGCAGAAGTACCCACAAAAAGAAAAAAGTAACTTGAAAAATTCATTTTTTAGTACTGCGCTTCTAGGCAACTGCAGTTAATGAAGTCTCTTTTTTGTAGCCGTTCAGCGCAGTGGCAAAGGTTAC
>NZ_JAACGD010000011.1 GCF_022810445.1 Candidatus Cardinium sp. cBcalN2
CATAAACGCTAAGGATGATAATGGATTCACACCTTTACATTTAATAGCTTTCAGGGGATATTCTACTGTTTTAGGCGGATTATTAGCATATTTAGATCAGGAAACATTAAAGGAGGTCATAAACGCAAAAGACAAAGCAGCAAATACTCCCCTGCATATAGCAGCTAATGAGGGCCATGCTGAGCTTATAGATGAATTCCTAGCCATTTTTAAAAATGATCCAGAAACCTTGAAAGCGTTACTAAACGTGAAGAACAAATACCAAGATATGACTCCCTTGGATCTAGCCACTAAAAATGGCCATGGTGATGCTGTAGCGGCATTACAGATCTATGAGCAGCAATGCCTCAAAGATGAGGCCTCAGCACAAGTACAAGCTATAGAAAAGGTAATGTCAAATACTACTTCAGAAGTTAATATTGACCTTTTAAAGCAAGCAATGTGTAGTATGGAAGGAAAAGGAATAGGCCAATCGACTGCTGATACTACAATGGTAGACAAAAATATCCATAACCTTACTATACCCTTACATGATATAGACGATGGCAAGAGACAATGCGGTAATCTGTAGTAATGTGTAATACATAGAAGTTATTGATAACTGATAGCGTTGACTACTGCCTTGTTACATCAGCCTTATACTCGAGTATCAGGAACAGATACAA
>NZ_JAACGD010000110.1 GCF_022810445.1 Candidatus Cardinium sp. cBcalN2
CATAGTGGTGAACGGAAACAAACTTGTGTAGTAGTTTAGGTATAACCTGACAGGCAGTAAAATAACAATAGACCTCTTAAGAAAACCTATTTCTAATGGCAATTTGGGTGTCGACACTTGTTTGTATGCCTACCTAAAATAGATTACGTACGCTCGAGGTACTCGATTACGCTTTTCATTAAAAATGGCTCATCAAAAATAGGTTTTTCAAGAGGTCTAATAGCTATAAATAGCTATAGGATGGAAGACATATTTAGAGTCCTGCGATTCACTAGTCCCATTCACCATCGGAATCAGAACTTGACTGACCTTCATCTTCACTATTATCATGGTTGCCAGTCATTTGCTGAGACCTATCTTGAAGTAATTTTGCCAAAATTTCAGGCAACGAAGCCGGTTTATGCGAGCTTTTCGGACTTAATGGACGATCTTGAGCATTTTTCAACTTTATACCTTCTTGGATTTGCTTTAACAAGTCATAATGAAGGCCAGAATGATTATTGTTATTGTCAGTTTTGCCTACTAGTGGTTGCTCATTTACATTAGGTAGCTTTTCAAGTGTCTTAAGCTGCTTAAGCTTTTCTTTAATTTCATCCTTGGATATTATATGATTGCCTGCTTCACCTACATTAGCTTCTTTAGATAGATTACTATTGTTCATTCCAACTTCGGGCCGTGATTGCATAGGCTGAAGTAGTGGACTAACTGTATTTGTATTCGAGATGAACGGTAGCGGTGGCGGCGGTGGTGGTGTTGGTACAGGTGATCCATTACTCCTAGTCATCGACAATGAGGGAAGTGAAACTGATTCTTGTCGAAATTGCGCTGTACCTGTTGTAGATGACTCACTAGTATGAGTGACCGAATTATTGTTATTATTGGTCAAACTAGCCCCTACACTGTTTTGAGCCTCAAGAAAATTTCTACTAGTGGGTGTAAGTGGAGGTGGTGAAAAGGGTAACAAAGTCTGACCAGAGCTGGGTGCTGGATTTAGAAGAGGTAGAATGGTTTTATTTGCCCCATTAACCTGATTAGATTCGACTACTACTGGTTCATTGATTATTGGATTAGGCTCACCATTTACAACCTGCGGATCACCATCAGTTTCATCTTTAGATTTATTCACCTCTTTTGTAGACCCATTCGCTTCTTTGGAAACTGGTGGTTGTGATGGCACTATAGCAGGAGTAGGCATAGCGGTATAAGAATAAAATGGCTGATAGAACTGTTGTGTATCTTTCGTTATAGATAATTTTAAATTGTCTAATTTGATTAGACGATAATAGCTTCCATAGTTAAGGTAGCAATAGACTGATGCATAACCTTCTAAGCGTAAACTTTTATCCTTATCTTGTGATTTTATATCTAAATCAAAGGCATCAGCTTTTAATTCATTGCCAACCAGTGAGGCAGGGCAGATTATGTATTCTTTTGTCTCTGCTACCGCTGCTTTGGCCAGCCATGTTGGGTCAGTTGCTAACATAGCTTTAACCAAATTAGCCAGGCTATTGTCGTCTCTAACTAATAAGAAACCTACCTGTTTAAGGCCTTGAAGTTTATCAGGAGATACACTGCCTGTAATCGATAGCCTGCTGCTAGCCAAGGTTAGGTCACCGGTAGAAGAGATATTAAACTTTTTATATAGATCTTTCTTAAACATCGTAGAGGATGTTATGCCATCTTCTGCAAAGATAGGTTTGTCGCCAAGAGGTGGCTTATAGCAAAATGCTACATTACTATGAAGCGTACTATGGGTGGATTGACTTAATTGGCTGGATAATAACGCAAATAAAGCAGGATCCATCTTTATCATACGGGAATCGGAAACAGTATCATAGCGCATATACAACTTACCTGACACCTCATCTTGCTCAGAAAGAGCAGTCCATCCGTCTTGGGATGGAAGCTTAACAAGAAGCCTTTCTTCGGTTTCAGGTACTACAAAAACACCACATGAAGCATCACCTAGATGTAGGTCTAGTAGTGTTGCCTGACCTGACAAAGATGTAACGCCTAATGCATAAAGTTCAGCTTTATCTAGCTTTTTAAACGCATTTGTTTCTAATGCATCATCTTTAGGTGGTAGACCATTAGGATCATTAACTTTATTTCCTAGATTATTTGCTGCTGAGACGACCGAATGGTTTATCTGATCTGTTGTTGCACTACTAGCACTACTATTGCTATTATAGAAGCTAGGACAGGCTTTGCCGCTAAATAAAATATAAGTGGCTGAAAAAATAAAACTTGGACTGATAAATCCTTTACGAATTGATGTAATGTTATTCAACTTATTGGCCATAATTGTTTTTTGCTTTTTCATATGTTTTTTATTATTTTTGTAAGCTCCTAAGCAAGAGTACCGCTATAGGCTATAAAAAGTATCTAAAGAAAACTAGGCTCTAGATTAAGCAAAATGCAAACAGATAGATTTTGAATACTTCACCTAAAGCACTAAAGTTTTGGCTAATCAAGGGTAATTGTTCGAACCACTTGAAAAAAGCATTACGGTGCAAGAATAGCCTATACTTAACTTAAAAGTAATAGATAGATGGTTGACTTTCTATAAAAGAAAGGCGATTACTATGTAACCGATCATCATCAATGGCTTGTTAATGGCTATACGCCAAGCAAAAATAACGCAAATTAATAGCTTGCTAGATAAAAGCTATAAAAGAATCAAGCACTATTTAGGCCATGCAAAAAAGCCCAAAGTATGATCATTTTGCTAACTTTTGCTATCACGATAACATTCGCTGCTACAAGCCTATTCTTAATGTTACTAAAAAAAAATGAAAAGACAAACGCACGCTACTATTATTCATAATCATACATAAAAAATCTTACACTGTATACAGTATCATTTGATTTAATAATAAAAATCACTAAAATACAGGGTCTTAATAATTTCATATTTTCTTATTCATTGCCTTTTCTTTATTTTTAAAGGATGACTTATACTAAACATACTATTGTTGTACTCTCTCTCCTATTATCTTTACAAGCCGGCAAATGCAGGCATGCTAAAGGTGGTGCACTTATACCTACTGCTAAAGCATGCTCCAAGGAAACAGATAATACAATAAAAAAGAATCATTTGTCTATTCCTGAATTTGAGCCCCAACTTAATCATAATGCTTATGGTATTGATGATATGGATAATGAGCCTTATAAGTATAAACCTAATCATAATCCTAGTTATGATAGGTATCAGCCTGGCACTGACAACGGCTCTGGTTATGACTCTGGTTATGAATCTAATGATGAGTCTAAGAGTATACCTACACAAACGATATCACCTTCACCTACTTCCGTAGATACTGATGCAGGTTTTTCTTTTAAAGAAGAAATCGAAGCCATGCGTAACAAAGCAGATAAGAGCAGAAATATTACATGGCATCTTTCAGGGGATAAATTAGAACGGGTAGTAGGAAAAAATTGTAATAGCCTATACGCCCTAGAAGATTACGTTGTTATAGCGCTCAACATATATCGTGCTGCAGAGAAAATATGCCTATTATATGGAAAAAATATGCCAGCAATTGCAAAGGATGCCCGTAGTTTACTTAGTTATTATGATAAATTTGTCCCTTATTATGATTATGAAAAAAACGCAAAAGAAGAAGAAGAAAACCATTGGATAAAGACAATAAAAAAGATAAACTATGAGGTTGTAGCTTTCTTAAAGAAACATGTATTTCCAACAGTCCCTCTAGAGGCTATAAACAAAAAACTAAGATTAGCAGAAAATTATGTTGGATTAGAAGATACACACTATGATGTTACTACTACATTTCATATAAAAGACCAAAAATTTGCCTTGGAGGATAAAAAAAATTTCCCACTAATAGAAAAACAGAAAGAAAAAATACGAAACAGAGCATCCGAACACTGGTTTAACCGTTTAGAGGAATTTGAAAAAATGTTATTTAATAGCTATGTAGATAAATTTTTAGATGATCAACACTATGTTCCAACCCAGCTTCGAGATATTATAGGATGTAGAAATGCATATCGAAAAAATGTTTGGAGTTATGATCAAAATAATAACAAGATCCTATTGGGCCATTATTACCACAGCGGATCATTGGCTTCACCTAATCCACGCAAAGATGATGCATCTATAAAGGCGGACCTTGAAATTACTCAACAGAATTGGGAACAAGTCCAGCAAGCAGCCAACGGTATAGTATGGCTATCCTTAAATCGGAATATGGGGGGGCAGGATATACCACTTCTTAAGAAATTGAGTGAAAAAAAGATTGTAGAAGATACACTCCAGACAGTAGGTTATGATCAATTTATGAATTTCTCCATCAATGAGCTATCAACCACACCTATCTTTAAACACTTAGTGGATAAGCTACCCAATCATCTACCAGCTTTTAACCAAAATCTTGATCAAAAGAAAGAATTAGAAGATCAAAAAAGGAAGAAGTATGGTAAGGCATTAACAAAGTTACAAGAAGCTGCTAAGCAATTGAACTTAACAAATTTATGGAAACAAAATACCAATACAAGCGATAATTACTTTGCCAATCTTGCTGCAAATTATGCGCTATGTAAGATACTATTGGGGGAAAATATGGGCATTAGTTGTAAAAGTGGCAAAGATAGAACTGGTATGTTGAGTTCTTGGATTGATTCAAAGATTATTCGCGCATACTATCCACTTTTAGATGCAAAGAATAGTCCAGTCTATAAACATCTAGTCTATTGTTGCCATTATCAACTTTTGGCTTCGATCAATGGAGGTATGCTGGGTAGGTTTGGTATGAAACCTGTGAAGAAAAATGCAGAAGCCTCCTGCTTGAGTAAACCACTCTTTTGTAAACCAGCAACTTTAACAGACATCAAATTAGATACCAACCAAGAAGGTCAAGAAGAGGGTATGGAGAAGAGTGATAAGGCACTATTTTTACCCAATCTCCATGCAGTCGAGGCTGCCTAACCTAAAATGTAGGCATTCACTACTCTTGCAGAACTGCAAAAAATGCCCCTTGTAAAATAGTTCTGATGGGCAAGAGCCCTTTACAGCTGAAATAAAAAAGTATCTGTTCATGACATTGGTAAAAAATGGATCTTTATTGTTACTTTTTTCTTGATAAAAAAGTAGCTTTCAAAAATTCATTTTTTACCAGTGTCATGAACAGATACGTTGACTTAGCTTAACCCT
>NZ_JAACGD010000111.1 GCF_022810445.1 Candidatus Cardinium sp. cBcalN2
GCGTAGCTGCCGTTTTGATCAGGCTTTCTCGTTGCCTAATGTAGCTACGTAAGACACAGATTTCATCATCTGGCCTGAATGATCCTTGGAGTAGACCATAGCTATGTAATTGGTGTAACAACTGACAATCTTGTACATCTGATTTCCTACCAGGAACATTTTTTACATGTTTTGCATTCACTAATAGCACAGTAAAACCATAAGACTCTAATACTTGGAATAGAGGGATCCAGTATACACCTGTTGATTCCATAGCTACTGTTGTAACTTGACACGTTTTCAACCATTTGGCTAAATTATGGAGATCTGCTGTAAAGCATTTAAACTTTTGGCCTCTTTGTTCACATCTGCCTTGAGGTACACATACATAATGTATTTCCGAACCTATATCAATACCTGCTGCGTTAGGATGAATAAGGTGCAATGCATATCCTTTTTTCCCTTTTTTTATCATAGCCTTCCATTTTATAATTTATAATAAAAAAAAGAAGTGCTTCAGCTTGGAACAGCTAAATAAATACATTCTTCTAGTCGGGGTTATATTACCTCCAATGGTTCAACCGCTCTTATCCAAAACCATGCTGAACGACGGGCACTTTAAGCACCAGGGACAGTGTAGATCATAACTGCAAAAGCACTCCTAAGATATAGTACAAAACTTTCAGGAGTATCATAACGGTATAAGCAAGTTTCTTTTTTAGGTGTAACCAACAGACGTGGGTGGGGGCTGAACGGCTACTACAGTTTCAGCCTACTGAGTTGAACTATAAGTAGTATGTAGAGGAGGGTGAGGGATTCGAACCCTCGGTACCTTTAAAAGCACGACGGTTTTCAAGACCGTTGCATTAAACCACTCTGCCAACCCTCCTAAATATTCTCTTGACTATTACTATCTTTTAGAGGTGTAAGTCCTCCAGAAAAATTAAACTTCATCACCTCAGAACCCGGTAATTCCAAAGGAGTAACCAATTCTGGAGGCACAATAATAAGCACGCCAGCTAAATCATAAGCATTAGGCAGATAAACGGCTACGTGATTAGGCATAGAAAGCACCTCTAGCGACTCTTTCGTAATAAACCCTATTCTATAGATCTGGCTGGTTTTATTCATTAAAATGATAACAGGCTTATTAAACTTTCCTTTGCTGTTTACAAAAGCTGATGTGAAATCTTTTAAATAGGAGTAAAGTGCACGAATAAATGGAACTTTTTTAATCAGCGATTCTGTAAATGAGAATACTGACTTAACCATAAGCGTAGTACCTATATAGCCTAACAACGTTATAGACGCTACAACAATAAACATGCCCAAACCTGGAATGCCAAGGCTAATAAAGCCATCTATTTTTCGCAATACCAATGAAATTAAATAGAGTGTTGCCCCTAATGGAATAATCAACAACAACCCTCTAAAAAAGTAGAGCACAAGCCGGTTAATAATCGGTTGTTTGGTTTTCATCATTTGAACATTATTAGATCTAAGGAAGACTAAGCATAAAGTATTCAGCTACAATTCTAACAAAAAACATGATACCAAACAAATGTATCACTACTATCTGTTTGAAAATAATATACTTTAAAGTAAAAGATTCATAATTGTATTTATATAATTGATAATCAGTATATAAATTATTTGTTCCAATATTTTATTTGGCTTTGTATTGGATTGTATCAACTTAATATCAAATATACCTTAGTTTATATATTAAAGCTTTTGTTTAATAGTTATATATTTAAGTCTGATTACATGTTTATTTAGTGTTTAAAACAAAATAATATTTAGGTCTATTATGGCTGTAGATAAAATAACAAAGCTTAATAGATCTTACGTGCTATTACTCTTACCCATTTTTTACTTTTCTACTATAAACTACCTTCGAAATAAGTATTTTTAATTCTGATTTACAATTAAAAATTTATTTAGACAAATCTAAATAAATTTTTAACTTAGACTAATATGTGATCAACCTAGCCAACAAAAATGAAATACGAAACCAAGTTTCAATTTACTATTTAGATTTGTCTAAATATTTATTTAATTTTGACTAAATCCATTCGATTTGTGCCGAATATATATGAAACATACCCATGCAGAAGAGAATTATTTAAAGGCCATTTATATGCTTTCTGAGAAACAAGAAAGTTTAGTGTCCACTACCGCCATGGCAGATTTTTTACATACTAGTGCTGCATCTATTACCGATATGATACAGAAGCTACATAACAAAGGGTTGGTTATATACCGAAAATACCAAGGTGTAACGCTGACAGATAGAGGTAAAGAATCGGCTATAAAGATTCTACGCAAATATTTGCTTTGGGAAGTTTTCTTAGTAGATAAATTAAAATTTGGCTGGAGTGAAATCCATGAGATCGCAGAACAACTAGAACATATTGACTGTGATACCCTGATCGATCGGCTCGATCATTTTTTAGGAAATCCCTATTGTAGCCCTCATGGTATAGTTATTCCAAATGCTGATGGCAAGATTATAGATAAGCCTAGATGGTTACTCACAGATCTATCTGAGGGAGCAAGTGGTATAGTGAGCGCTATTAAAGATGATTCTGTTGCTTTTCTGCAATATCTGGGTAAAAGAAATATCTATTTAGGTGCTAAAATCACGGTTATTGAAAAAATTCAATTTGATGGATCTACAGATATAACTATTGATAACCAATATAAAATTAATATATCCCGTAAGATCACTGATAATATTTTAATAACGCTATAGTATTGTAATATGATCACTAATTTTATTAAATATCTACATAAGGTTTTTTGTTTGTTTTTTTGTTTGACCTTGTCTGCTTGTTTAGATAATAGTAAAGACCAAGAATTTACTATCTTAACCACTACTGGCATGCTAGGAGATGCTGTTAAAAACATTGTAAAAGATGATGTGCGTGTAGTGAGCCTAATGGGTCCTGGTATAGATCCCCATACCTATCAAACTACCCAAAAAGACGTGCAGCAGTTGATTCATGCACATATAATTTTTTATAATGGACTTGATTTAGAGGGAAAAATGACTCAGCTATTAAAAAAAATAGCCAAACAAAAGAAAGTGTATGCAGTCAGTGATGCCCTCCATACAACCAAGCTATTATGTGATGGTACTATTGGCATAGACCCTCATATCTGGTTTGATGTAAGCCTATGGCAAGAGGTAGTGGGTTTTATCAGTCAAAAATTACAAGTCATAAGGCCAGAGTCAGCTGCTTATTATCAAGCTAATACGGCTGCTTATCTGAAAACTTTAGAGGAGCTGCACCAATCGGTTATGAATCAAATTCAATCTATTCCAAAGCAACAGCGGGTATTGATTACGGCACATGATGCTTTTGGTTATTTTGGCAAGGCTTATGATATAGAAGTAGTGGGTTTACAAGGCATTTCTACTGTAGCTGAATGTGGATTAAACGATATTAAACGTATTGTAGAGCTTATTGTAGAACGAAATATTAAAGCGGTTTTTTTTGAAACTTCAGTTTCAGATAAGTCGATGCGAGCTGTCTTAGAAGGTTGTGCTGATCGTGGACATAATGTGGCCATAGGAGGATACCTTTATTCAGATGCACTTGGCCCACCGGATACTTTAGCGGGAAACTATTGTGGCATGATCAGTACCAATGCTGCAACTATTGTTAATGCACTGAAATAAGAAAATAATGGAAACAGAACAGCCTATCGTAGATGTAAAAGATGTAACCCTTGCCTATACACAAAATAAAGCTGTATTAAAAAAAGTTAGTTTTGAGTTACCATCACATAAAATTATTGGTATAATAGGTCCTAATGGAGCAGGTAAATCTACCTTATTGAAAGCTGCTATGGGCCTTATTCCTTGTCAAAAAGGGGAAATAAAATTATTTGGAGAGCCGGTTCATAAGGTACGCAAACGGATTAGTTATGTCCCTCAAAAAGAATCAGTAGATTGGGATTTTCCTGCTTCTGTATTTGACATTGCCCTTTTGGGCAGGTATAATAGATTGGGATTCTTTGAACGTCCTAACAAGAAAGATAAAGCAATAGCTATGCAGTGTTTAGAGCAGTTAGGTATGGCACATCTTGCCAAGCGACAAATTGGAGCATTATCTGGAGGACAACAACAACGGGTATTTTTGGCCAGAGCATTGGCGCAAGATGCGGAATTGTATTTTATGGATGAACCTTTTACAGGCATAGATGTTACGACAGAACAAATTGTTATTAACCTCTTAAAAAATATGGTAGAAGCAGGTAAAACCATTGTGGTCGTACATCATGACTTGGGATCGATTTATAACTATTTTGATTGGCTTGTACTGCTCAACCAAACAGTTATAGCTGTTGGTGATACGAAAGAGGTTTTTACAGCTAGTTTACTAGAAAAAACTTATGGTAATAGATTGCCTTGCTTTCAAAACTACGCAAATAGCGCTCCATAATATTATTGCCTAAAAACTACTCCACTGTATAAATACTTTTTTATTTAACATAATATTAATTATATAACAACTTGTAAACCGATACAATAGAACAGTAGTATTCCTATTAAACAAGTATAGGATTAGTTATCTTTCTCTCTGTTCTTACTTTTCTCTTTTTCTCTTTCTTTTTCTTTGGTTTTAGCAATTTTAAGTGCGTCATTAGCGGCTTTTTCTAACGCCTCTCCTATCTCTGTTTCCAAATAGGTAAACGCTATCTGCACATCTATGTTGAGGGTTTCTTGGGCCATATGGTGGAGCTCTGTTACATGGATATAACCCTCTGCATGACTTAAATCATAGAGACGCTCAGCTAGTTTGATAAATAGTATAGAAAGCTGTATGTGTTCTTCTTTAATGGCTTTTTCTAATCGATTCTTAACATAGAGTAAAGAAGGATGTTCTAACTGGTTTCGTTTGTCTATTTTTAGGACATTGGATACAAAAGCATAAACGCCTAAATTATAATGTTCTTTAA
>NZ_JAACGD010000112.1 GCF_022810445.1 Candidatus Cardinium sp. cBcalN2
TCATAGAGCAAAGCAGCATAAATGACTTTAGGGGAGTGAAACACCCAATTTGTTACTAACTCGGCAATTCCTACTGAGCGTACATAAAACAATTCACCCGAAGAATGGCGCTTAAATCGAAAATGCTGCCGAAGCAATAAAATCAAATCTGAAATAGTTTTTGCATCAATGACATCCTCTTGCTCTTTACACAAAGAGGTACAGACATAATCATGGAACTTCATTAGTGCAATCATAGCATCTGCTTCTTCGTTAGGTTGAACAGAAGATTCTGAAGTTAAACCATATAGTGGGAATTTGCTGGCCATCTTATCCAAAATATCAGTCACATCAGTAGGCAATACCAGTAATATACTGGGTTGCTTTTTGTCAAGATAAACTTCTAAATAGCCATGATGGGCATGAACTATACTGGCTATAGTGTCTTGTGTAAGATCTATGGATAGTGGTGGTTTTTTCTGCTTTTCACGGCCCATAGTCTCTATTACACTACTGTAGATCTCCTTTACTGTGGGAAGTAGATTGGCCTGGGCATTGTAGTGGCTTATCATGATGCCAATAGCTTGAAAAGCGATAAAGGCAGGAGCATTTTTTTCCATAACA
>NZ_JAACGD010000113.1 GCF_022810445.1 Candidatus Cardinium sp. cBcalN2
AGTGTCATGAACAGATACTCTTTAGGGGGATCGACATATTAGGTGTGTTTTTTTCGGACAAACAGTAAAAAATAAACTATAGTTTTTATTAATTATTTTCCTAAAAACATTTGACTAACAAGCTTATTGGGAGAATAAGCTTGCAAATTGAAATGGATTATATTTTTAATAAAAGCATAATCAATATGACGCTCCCTTTTTAGGTATAACCCACGCCCGTGGGTGGGTGCTGAACAGTTACTAAAAAACAGCTGGGTAGCGTGATGGATCAGCTTGGTGCATCATCTGATATATTTTACCTACTACTGCTTCCACATTTGGTTTGGAAAAATAGTTCCCATCATCTCCATAGGCTGGGCGATGTGGTTGGCTACTAATGGTGATTGGTGCTTCGTCCAGCATACCATAGCCCTCTTGTACTTCCAATACTTGTTGCATCATATAGGCAGTTGTACCCCCTGGTACATCTTCATCTGCAAAAACAATGCGATTGGTTTTGGCTAATGATTTTACAATGGTATGTTCTCTATCAAAAGGTAATAAGGTTTGTACATCGATTACTTCACACTCAATCCCTAAAGCAGCAAGACGGTCTGCTGCTTGACAAACAATGCGACACATGGCACCATAGGTCACAATGGTAACATCTCTGCCTATACGGAGTAGCTCCGGTATACCTAGCGGTATGGTCATTCTATCTAAATTACTAGGCATAGCTTCTTTTAACCGGTAACCATTTAAACATTCAATGATTAAAGCAATATCATCTGATTGCATCATCGTATTATAAAAACCAGCTGCTTGGGTCATATTACGAGGAACGATTAGGTATATGCCCCTTATAGCCTGTATAATGCTTGATATATAGGAACCAGCATGCCAAATACCTTCTAGGCGATGGCCTCTTGTTCGAATGATCATAGGGGCTTTTTGCCCCCCTTTTGTTCTATATCGCAGTGTTGCTAAATCATCTTCTATAATTTGCAGGGCATAAGGTAGGTAATCTAAATATTGTATTTCAACAATAGGCCTTAGCCCACGCATAGCTGCACCAATACCTTGGCCGATCATAGTACATTCACGAATGCTTGTATCTGTTACACGTAATTCCCCATATAGCGCTTGTAGACCGGCAAAACCTTGGTTGACATCACCTATTTTTCCTAGGTCTTGTCCAATAGCAAAAACACGACCATCTCGCTCGAATAATGATTTAAAATAACCACATAATATTTCCCTGCCGTCTACTTGCGCAGGATTGTCTCCATAAATAGGCGGATTTGCTTTTACCCATAAGGCAGCATCGTTAGAATGGCTATACAGATGGCTACTAAATCTTTTTTCGTTGTTTCTTCTATTTTTGTTCCACCAAGCTAGTATGTTTTTTTTATGGATATAAGGTATTTCCCGTAAGGCATAGAGGGCTTTATCTACTGCCTGCGTTACATCTAAATGGCGGGGATGTGGCAATGCGGTTAGTTCATCTATGATGGTTGGCAGCTGGTTGGCGCCCGCTGCCTCTTTGGGCCATACGATATCGTTTAGCAAAGCCAGTAGCTCTTGTTTTTCTTCGTTATTTTCGCTTACTAGTTTATTCCAGGCTGTTTGCTGTGCTATTTTTACTTTTTGCTCTGCTGCTAAAGCCATCTGTTGGAGTGTTTCCTCTGTAGTTATGCCACTTTGTACCATCCATGCTGCCATCCTGGGTAAGCAATCATAGGCTGCTTCCCACGCTAATCGTTCTGTTGGCTTGTAGCGCTCGTGGGAGCCAGATGTAGAATGACCTTGCGGTTGGGTCATTTCTTTAACGTGAATCAATACCGGAATATGTTCTGCTCTACAGATGGTGACTGCCTGGTAATAGGTCTTACATAGGTCTAGATAGTCCCACCCCTTGGTAACAAATATTTCATAGCCAGCTTGATGTTTTGTGCGTTTAAAACCTGCTAAAACAGCCGAAATATCTCCCTTGGTTGTATGATAGGCTTGGGGCACAGAAATACCATACCCATCATCCCAAATAGAGATACACATAGGCACTTGCAGTACGCCTCCTGCATTAATGGTTTCAAAAAACATACCTTCTGAGGTACTGGCATCACCAATGGTGCCAAAAGCCACTTCATTACCTTGATTAGAGAAATTTGTTTGCATTTTTTCAAACGCAGGTGAGCGATACAATTTAGAAGCATAGGCTAGCCCCAATAACCTAGGCATTTGTGAAGCGGTAGGTGAGAGATCAGCTGAAACATTTTTGCTGGTTAGTTGGTTTAACCAATTGCCTGCTTCATCTATAAATCTTGTTGCAAAGTGGCTGTTCATCATTCTCCCTCCAGAAGCTGGTTCAGCCTCTATAGAAGCGTGTGCATATAACTGCGCAAAGTATTGTTGCCAGGTTAAAGCTCCAATGGCCAACATAAACGTTTGGTCCCTATAGTAACCCGAACGCCAATCGCCAGGTTGGAAATATTTAGCCATGGCTAGTTGAGCCACCTCTTTGCCATCTCCAAAAATACCAAATTTGGCTTTTCCTGCAAATACTTCTTTACGTGCCAATAGGCTTGCTGCTCTGCTTTCGCATGCTATTCGATAGTCATTCAGTATGTCAGTAGGCGTAATAGATAAGGATTGTAACATATGCTTTATGGTAATGGAGCTAGATAATACATAGCTAGTAAATAAGTGATACAAAAGTAAAGGCTTTTTATGCAAAAATCATTAGACCTTTTGCACAACCTATTGCTAATGGCACTTTTGTGTCGAAACTGATCTATGCTCCTCCCATACATTTAATATGTTTCGGTGTGCTACTGTGCTAAGTACTGACAATTAGTCAGTAACTAGTCATTTATAGTTTACATTTTATTTGATTAAACTATTTGGCATGAAATATGCTGTATTGCAGGTCAGATTAGCATGCGTGCAAGCAAATTAGCGTGCTGTGCACGTTTTAATTTTAGATGTATACGATCAATCAATTATATAAAAAAAGTTATGACCAAAGTTCATATAAAACCATTGGCTGATCGGGTTCTGGTAGAACCTGCAGCAGCTGAAGAAAAAACAGTAGGCGGTATTATTATTCCTGATAGCGCTAAGGAAAAACCCCAAAAGGGCCAAGTAATTGCCGTAGGTCCAGGCAAAAAAGACGAGCCTATGAGTGTTAAAGTAGGGGATAAGGTGCTCTATGGCAAATATAGTGGCACGGAGTTATCTATAGATGGTAGGCTTTATCTTATTATGAAAGAGTCTGATATTTATGCTATTACCTAATAGCTTCTTAGTCAATTAGATCCTTATAACCTAATAATAAATTTATATACAATGGCAAAAAATATATTTTTTGATGCAGAAGCACGAGAAAAGCTTAAGCGAGGTATTGATACCATGGCCAATGGTGTCAAGGTTACGCTAGGTCCAAAAGGCAGAAACGTTATTTTGGATAAAAAATTTGGGGCACCTAGTGTTACTAAAGATGGTGTATCAGTAGCAAAAGAAATTAGTCTAAAAGACCCTGTAGAAAACATGGGTGCCCAGTTGGTAAAAGAAGTAGCTTCTAAAACAGCTGATAGTGCGGGAGATGGTACTACTACTGCGACCCTTTTAGCCCAATCTATTTTTACCCATGGTATTAAAAATGTGGCTGCAGGGGCTAATCCTATGGATATTAAGCGTGGTATAGACAAAGGAGTAGAAGCAATTGTTAAAAAATTGCAAGACACTTCTAAAAAGATTCATAATTCCAAAGAGATAGAACAGGTGGCTACTATTTCCGCTAATAGTGATAGCAAGATTGGTAAAATGATTGCAGATGCTATGGAAAAAGTGGGTAAAGATGGTGTGATCACGGTTGAGGAGGCTAAGGGTACAGAAACAGAAGTAAAGGTAGTGGAAGGAATGGAGTTCGATCGAGGCTATTTATCTCCTTATTTTGCGACTAATACAGAAAAAATGGAAGTAGAGCTGTCGAATCCTTACATCCTTATTTGTGATAAGAAAATTTCTGTCATGAAGGAGCTGTTACCTATTTTAGAAGCTGTTTCTCAAGGTGGCAGGCCATTGGTCATTATTGCCGAGGATGTAGATGGCGAAGCGTTAGCTACACTGGTTGTAAATAAAATTCGTGGCGTGTTGCGCGTAGCGGCTGTAAAAGCTCCTGGCTTTGGTGATAGAAGAAAAGCTATGCTAGAGGATATTGCAGCCCTTACAGGAGGTGCTTTAATTACTGAAGAGAAAGGCTGCAAACTTGAAGCCGCTACTTTGGAATGCTTGGGTACCGCAGAAAAAATCAATATCAACAAGGATAATACCATTATTGTGAATGGGGGAGGAGATAAGCAAGCTATTGAGGCTAGAATTGGCCAAATCAAGGCACAAATAGCCCATGCTACTTCTGATTACGATAAAGAAAAGTTACAAGAACGTTTGGCCAAGTTATCTGGTGGTGTAGCCATTCTTTATATTGGTGCGGCCACAGAAGTTGAGATGAAGGAAAAAAAAGATCGTGTAGATGATGCCCTACATGCAACCAGAGCAGCCGTGCAAGAAGGTATTGTTCCAGGTGGAGGAGTTGCCTTGTTACGTGCCGCTACATCTGGGGTACTGGATAATATAGCCGTAGAGAACGAAGACGAGCGCACTGGTATCAAAATCTTAAAGCTTGCTCTAGAGTCTCCTTTAAGGACGATTGTATCTAATGCAGGTGGTGAGCCATCTGTAGTGGTACAACGTGTAAAAGAAGGCAGTGCCTCTTTTGGCTATAATGCCCGTACAGATACATTTGAAGATCTCTACACGGCTGGAATCATTGATCCAACCAAAGTAACTAGGCTTGCGCTAGAGAATGCAGCTTCTATTGCTTCCCTTTTACTTACTACGGCTTGTGTAGTAGCAGATGATCCTGAGGATGAAAAAGCTGCTCCTATGCCTCCAATGGGTGGTGGAATGGGGGGTATGATGTAGTATCCTGTTTGACTGTTATCTATGCGAAAATCAGGTGATCAGTAACCAACTGGTCATCTGATTTTTTTAATGTCTTTGGGTATAAAAGGTTACCTTATTCAATCGTGAACAAATACGAAAAAAATTTGTTTTCATTCACCCCTATGGCACCGTTTCCGTTCATCCCTATGGCTTATGGTAGGAAAAAAACGCGCCCTTTGAAAAAAGTGCGATCAGAAAGCGCAGTTTACAGATGAAAAGAAAAACAGTTGCCGGGAGGGATTGCAGGTAGGTTCCTGTTTTTCCAGCT
>NZ_JAACGD010000114.1 GCF_022810445.1 Candidatus Cardinium sp. cBcalN2
AGTTAAAATAATTAGTTTCCGCTCACCACTATGGTTTATGCTAGTAAAAAACGCGCGCTTTTTTCATCAGCGCTTGATTTTTTGCCTACTTTTTTATCAAGAAAAAAGTAGGATAAAAATGCTTTTTTACCACTGACTTGAACAGATACTATAATGAAATAAAAACAAGTTAAAATTGCTTCAGTGGACGCCATTGCCTGAACAAATACAAGATACGGAGCGCAAAACCGCAACTTACTGAATCTAGATGAGGATTTAAGCAACGGATCAACGTGTAAACTACCAGCCAGCGTAGCCTTTCAAAAGAAAAGCTTTATTACCCTAAGCTACACACCACACATCGAAATCCAATAGTAGCACTAGCATGCTCTTTCTGCAAATAACGTCTAGTACCTATTTGCAGAAAATAAGCACAATCTGCCCAAGAACAACCTTTATATACTTTGGCATCATCATTGGTAAGAGCAGCTTTACTAGCTATATAGTCATTACCAGCATGGCCCAAAGATTCATCCCGCTTAACAGGATTTAAATCACCCGTATCTTGTAAAGAAAGAGGGCTGTAAGTATCATTTACCCAACAACAAACATTGCCCACCATATCATAGATACCAAGATCATTAGGAGGATAGGCATAGACATAAGAAGTAGGCGCTGCATGATCAGATTCACCACACATCCCTTTATAATTCCCTTTCCCGCGCTTAAAGTTAGCCAAGAACTGACCATTTGCGCCTCTTGGAGAAGAACTAGACCAAGGATAACTGCTTTGATGGCTCTGTAAGTAATCTACATTAGCTATACCTACTATGGCACGTGCAGCATATTCCCATTCTGCTTCAGTGGCCAAGCGAAATACAGGATATGCTTCCTCCACTTCATTGCCCTCTACATGCTCAAGTTTATCTTTCTCTGCATAGGCATCATCATCGGCAGCAGGATTTGATTTTGCTTCACGTCGCTTAGTTTGGCGCTTCATCTTTTCTTCCTTAAACTTTGCGGTACGCCATTTACAATATTCTGTAGCTTGCACCCAAGTTACACCAACAACTGGGTAATACATAAAACCAGGTGCATATAAATAATTATCTATATATTGATCATTACATATACTACCATCTTTTGCCCAAACCTTCTGATCGGGAATAGCAGCTTGATATTGGTCCATCAAGCCATTTTTTTTTAAATCATATAAGTATTCTCTATAATCTAAATTAGTAATAGGCGTTTGATCCATGTAAAAAGAATTGACCGTAACCGGTTTAGCATAGCGCCCTCCCGTACCCAACTTATCTTCACCTAAATTGCCCATTACCATATAGCCTCCTTCTATATATACCATGCCTGGAATAGACGAAAAACGCTTAGAGGGCACTACAGGCAGGGTGTCAGCTTGATTAAAAGGCCGCCCTGTGGTCAAGCTTACTTTACCTGGGCGTGTACTAGAAGGGTGGCGCTTACCATAAGCTGTAAAATAAGCCAAAGCCAAAAATATAAGAAAATACTTCAACCGAGCAATACCAGAAATGATAGTCATAATGAATAGTTTTGCAGATACTAACTAAAAGAATAAAAAAAATAGTATTTTATTAAAATAATAAAACGTTATTAACGCCTATTAGCAAACCTATTTGCGATGAACAATCTTTAGAAGAAAGCACGGTGGATCACTGCAGCATACTAGATGCACTTAAAAAGCATAAAGAAGCTTCGATACCAAAATGACCATTAAATAGGTTTGCATAGGCAACTGCTATAGCCTATCGCCACAGCAGCTGCATGGAGCGATAAAGATAAACAAAAAAATTAAATTACCGAAAATATAGCCTCTCACTTCAGGACTGTCTAGTGCGCATAGAAGGCCGGATCATGGCACCAGGTATTTTTCTTAGTAAAGTCAAATAAACAAAATAGGCCTCTAGCCTATCGAAAAAAAAACCAAGTTGTACGGTATAATGCGGTTGCCTGTAATGGAGCGTAGCCGGATAAGCAAAGTTACTGGCTATGTCTTGAATGTGTAATGCTGCGCTCCTACTGCTACCCATGTAAAGTTGTATGGTATAACCTTTTAAACAATTTGTACGCTCATAAGCTGCTTTTCTGGCTGCTAACCGTGCTGCTAAAAGTTTGGTTTGGCCTAATGGACATAGCAATGGACCAGAGGGATTTTTTTTTACCCATTTGGGCGGTTTACAAAACCGCATTCTATGTACAGCAAGATCTTCGTTATAGATCCCTTTTTTTAATTTCTTTAAATTAGATACAGGTGCTGCTTTTGATGGAATCAACAAAATCAAGCTGATCAAAAAGAAAAGCACCAGGTGACGTATGCTCATTGTGTGTATTTGTTTCAATCAGTCGTAAATATAAAGCATATTTGGAGTACCCTGCTATAAGCATAATATGCATACCGCTGTTTTAATTGTATAGATGATTACCATATTCTAAATATAAAAAAATAGAGCTTTATCAAGAAAATAGTTAAGCTAAAAATTTATGGATTAAGTTTACCCATGGTATTGATTCTATCACATACGCTTTTAAGCCATTTTCTTAACAGATAAATAGAATCATTTGGATTCTACAACAGATTTACTTACCTTGCCACAAGCAAATTTAGGGGGCTCGTATGCTATTTGGATTGGAAAAGTCACATAAAAAATATTGCTTAAAATGTACCAAAATTAATCCACTATGAAAAGAACATTTCAACCATCACTTAGAAAAAGAAGCAACAAACATGGTTTTAGAGAGCGTATGTCAACAGCGAATGGTCGTGCGGTATTGGCCAGAAGACGTGCCAAAGGAAGAGTAAAGTTAACTATTTCTGATGAGCCTAGGCACAAGCGTTAATATTACCCCACTCTGTGGCTATTGTTTATGGGCAAAAATAAGCTACCCAAGTGCAATAGACTAACTAATCCTAAAGACATCAGGATGCTTTTCAAGGAAGGAAAAGCCTATAAACTACCTTCCTGTACCCTCTTTTATCTACAAAAAAAGCAAGAACTGTTTTTATCCAATAAAGTTCTGTTCGCTGTCTCTAAACGAAAGATCCGCTCGGCTGTGCAACGTAATAAAATAAAACGGTTGCTTAGAGAAGCCTACCGAGTCAATAAATACATACTGGATGACTTTTTAAATACTACCCGTGCTAAGCTTGTCTTTTTAATAGGATATGTGTATACTGGTACAGAGGAAGAGATCCACTATCCTATTTTAAATAGGGCTGTTATTAGCTCCTTGCAACATCTTATGGCTTTGCTCACTAAAGAACAATCTAAATAGTTCTTCAACATAAGCGTTGTGTCTGTTTCGTATGTTTTTAATAATTGATTAAGCAGTCCTATTATTTGTTACTTGAGAAATTTGATAGGTGGCTGTGCAATAAATCCTTAATAAAAAACTATTTTTCAGCACTATAAATACAGGACCGGCAATGGATTTAGACAGTCTTATTTTTCTCTTTTTTTTATTCATGAATTTACTCGTTGGTATGCGTGCTATTAGGCATCCCAGCATCCCATATGCCCGATTTAATACAGCCAATATCATAGCAACCATTATGGCTATAACCTATGGGGGAGAGATTTTATCCAATCCACCACATATAGGTAGTGTATTAGGGTTAACCGGTAGCGCGATCAGCTATTTTATAATAGCCAATCTACTCATATATCGTTTACACCTATTGCTAAATAGAGGTTCAGTAGCAGAAATGATGGGGCGCCTTTATGGCAAATTAGCGCGAGAGGTGGTAGCTATATCTGGTCTATTACATACCACGGCGGTAGCTGCTATGCAATTTAAATTACTAGCAATGGCTATAGGCTGGTTTTTTACTATTCAAGCAGATTATAGTCTGCTTATAGCAGCTTTTTTTATAACCTTTAGTATTGGGTCAAATAATATAGAATCACCAACGCTGGTACGGGTGGTACGTTGTGCCACTTTTGGGATATTACTACCCATGATTGCTTGGACACTATGGAGAGGTATGGTAACGCAATATAATGCTGATCAAGTCAACCTGATTTTAGCTATTAAACGCTCCTGGAATACCTTAATCCATTTTCATGCTGCCCCACTAGACTATATCGCTTATTTGATCGCATTTTCCATACCTGCTTTCTTTCCTGTTCAAGTAAAACCTATGTTAATTGCTGAAAATGTGACTCAAATAAAACGTTCCTTTAATGGTGCTGGTTTATTATTATTGGTCATAAGCTTTCTTATACTATGGGTGACTCTTTTGGTAGAGCACCATGATAGTAAGCTACTTATATCAGCTATTCCCCTAACTACTTTTGATGCATATGTTGGATTAAAGGCGCTATTTATGATAGCGATTGCTTCTTTAACCACCTCTACAGCAGGTGCCAATTTACATGCAGCCACTGGTTTAATGAGCAATGACTTATCCTATCTGTTTAAATGGATTAAACAGCCCATCATGTATCGAGCTATGGCAGGTATGATCGGAACCCTGTTTGCACTTTGTGCGCCAGACCAACTAATCTGGATGGCTATTATTTTATTTAAAACGACTGTCAGTCTACCTTTACTACTCTCTTTAACTGGCATTTGTCTCCATCGACATGCTGTTTTAGCAGGTATGCTGGCAAGTGTTTTAACCACTATTGGATGGTTTTTCTTGGCATCTAATCCAGCTATAAGTAGTTTGCTACCAGCCATGCTAATGAATCTAATAACTAGTATGCTTGTCCAGTTTTTAACTGGTAATCAAATCACATACCAGCAAAATTTACCCAATAGATTGGCCCAAGAAAGAGTAGTCCAAGTGCCGCCATTATGGCAAAGGATGGCCAAATACATCACACAAAAGATGAAGCAGTTTAATTTTTGGGATTATCTTGACAAACAACTGCCAAAAGATAATTTACCTTATCTATTTTTTATTTTTTATATTTTACTAACAGGTTATGGATCTTTTTATACTTTTTCGAGTAATACTATATGGCATACTAGCTTAGAAGTACTGATTCTCTTTCCCAGCCTTTTGGTTTCCACATTTTTCTTAGTTTATACCTTTATTTTGCCCCAATTATATATCCGTAAACTTACCTCAATCATATGGCCATTAAGTCATATTTACTTTCTTTTCTTAGTAGGTACTGCCATGCCCATCCTTAGCAAATTTGCCTATTTACATGATGTTATTTTTATACTCAACCTCACTTTATCTATTTTTATTACCCCACTGCTCGTAATATTGTTTGGATCTATGATGAGTGTGCTAATGGTCTGGGGCATGCTTCATTATATGCATAGTGATATTACATGGATAGATTGCTTTTTAGACTTAAATATCCGTATTGTCTATGCCATACTACTACTATTCGTTTTAGTGGGTGGTTTGGTATACCATAAAAAAAGCTTAAGTAAGCTCTTATCGATCATACAAGCCTTAACTAGTGAAAAAGAGGAACAAAATGCAAGGCAGTTCTTTAACAAGCAACAAGTAGATGCATTGGCTTATGAAAGCAGTTGTATCATATCCCAATTAAACAACCAATTGATTAGATTGGAACAATCCGAGGAGCGTCAACTTGCTTATTCAGAACAAGCCATTAGATTAAAAAAATATTTTAACAGCATTTTTAAACACCTGAAATATAACCTCCATTTAACTACTAACTGGATTAGCATTGATCAATTATTAGCCCAATGTTTTGATGCTATCAAAACCAACAACATATATGATGTACCCTATGTAATGATAGATACCAAACAGCTCTATATACAGTGCGCAGTAGAAAGTATAAAAAATCTAATTATCAACAGTTTATACTCTTGTACCACACATCAATCGCTACATAGCGATCAAAGAAAAGATATTTATATATACATAGATGATACCCAATTAGGCTATCGGTTAACTCTTTTAGAAGGTAAATTACAAAAAATCAAAGCGATCAGCTTTGTCATCACTACAGCAACGCGCTTACCTGTTATACACCCCCTATATAAAGTAGCAGAAATGGCAGATATTCAGATATCAAACGGCGGCCATGAAGAAAAAGAGGATTCGGAGCATCAACATATTGTACATGCCCATTACGGTTACTATGAACGGTTCTCTTCCGAATCAGAAATCACCTATCTATACGTAATACCTGTAAACGTCAAAGAAATTACTAAGGCATTTGCTACCCTTTCCCCTGTTGTTTATACACAAAGAATGGTATTAGATCCAGTGAGTATGAAAGAAGAAGCTACTTTTATAGAAAAAGTCAAGCAGAAAAAAGGATTGAATATAGATGCCATCATGGATGCGCTACAACTCATTAAAATCTATTATACGACACAAAGAAGAAAAACAGGGGAACTGTTTTATTTACACCCCATGGCAGTTGCTTCTATTTTACTGACTATAACAGATGAGTCTAATGTTATTATTGCAGGTTTACTGCATGATGTAGTACAAAATACCCCGCTTACAGAAGCAGGTTTAACGACTCTATTTGGTACTTCTATTACACAAACCGTAATGGCTGCAGCACGCTTAGAGAAAGAGCTATTAAACCAAAAAGGGGATTATAATAGCTACATCAAACGTATCACATCTGATAAAAATCATGATGCTATGTTGGTTAGGCTGGCTGATGTCTTACATAACGCAAGAACAATTTCTGGCCATACAATCGAAAAACAGATAGAAAAAGCCAGATTAATTCAAAAGTTTTACTTGCCATTAGCCATGCAAATACAGCTGGTTGATATCACGCATGAATTGCAGCTACATACTGAAAAGGTATTCAATATAGCTATGGTAAAGCATTAAGAAAGGTAAAAAAGAAAAGACCTGTTGTAAAAATTTGCGATCAGCAAGCATAGCTTACCAGCTGAAAAGAAAAACAGTACGGCTTAAATGTACCAATGGTGGTCATCCTTAAGTTCATGCCATTAGGCTGTTCAGAACATAAGTAAAAAAGACTTTTAATACCACTTTTTTCTTGATAAAAAAGGTAGCCGTTCAGCGCAGTTGCTAAGGTTACGTAGAAAAAGCAAAAACGCCCATTTTAAAATAGTTGCGCTCAGCAAGTGCCTGGTATAACTGAA
>NZ_JAACGD010000115.1 GCF_022810445.1 Candidatus Cardinium sp. cBcalN2
AATATATTTCGACTAATTTTGCTACATTCATAATTGGCTCCTTTGTTAATTTGGTGGAAAATTGATTTCTATATTTTATCCCCAAATTTAAAAATACAAAGGAGCTTTTTTATTCTATAATCTATTAAATTATTTTAATACTCATTATCAAATTAAAAATTTAAACTAATCCCGAATTGACGTGTACAGTATCCATAAAGGTAATGATACGAATACCTCCAACCGTAACATAGAGGATAAGGATCAACACTGCCAAAAAAGTAATAATTTCTCGGTTAATTCCCTCTATACAGAAATTCATGGCAAAGGCCATTACATTGATTTGGATAGCAATCGCAACAATGCAGAAGCAAATATTGGCTATTGAGGTAATGAGGCCGTTGCAATAGAAAATTAAAGTCTTCTAAAAACAAGAAAACGGTTATAGAATTGTTGTTTTATGTCCTATAAAAGACAATATTTTACTGAAAAGGCATTCAAAAATGTCCAAAATATTCTTTGCGATTTTCTATTGCAACGGCCTCAAGACATCATTATTAAGACAGTTACGCTAACAAATATGATCCAGCTTTGCTGATTTATGGCTGCGGTTCCCTAATATTTCAGGTTCGACACCAACCGATATACCTATAGCCATTCCGATTATTATTGGTTAATCGCCAATATTCTGTCTACCCTAAATACTCTATATTCTTGTCGTTTTAAGCAAAAAGCCTCTACACCGATGTAAGGCTTGTTCAGGTATTCCATTTCTCCTACACGAATAGGCTGAATGCATCTTTGCGACTTTTCATCTTTTGTTTTTAAATAAGTAATATTGATAGTAGATTTATCCTCAATAGCTCTTTGTAAGATTGTAATCTTATCTTCTAAAGAACATAAAAGGTCGGGTTTTTGATACTGATAATTAGTTACAAATTTGACAACATTAAAATCCATCCAAACATGCTTTTTAGCAATTGGTTGCTTTAGTACTAAGCCTTCTAAACTGGTACATCTGCTCAGGGCAACATAGATTTGACCATGCGCAAATGTCCCTTTTCCTATATCTAATACTACTTTCTCAAAGGTTTTACCTTGACTTTTATGGATAGTAATAGCCCATGCCAGCATTACTGGATATTGGGTAAAAGCACCCGTAATAGTTGATTTTAATTGATTGTCTTCTAAATAAAATTTATATGATTCCCAAGTATAAGGCCCTATAGTAACTTTCTTACCTGTTTCAAGTAAAATGACTAATTTGGGAACAGCACTATCTCTATCAATAGCTATTATTTTCCCAATAGTACCGTTAATAAATTTGCCATTGGATTCATTATTGAGCATCATGATTTGCGCACCAAGTTTTAACTTTAGTTCCACAAGTGTAGGTAGTTGCTCTTTAGGAAAATCTCCTTCTATGGTCCCATCAAAGGTAAATTCTTTACTTTTTATACCTTTTAACCTTTGGGCGTTAATCGCTTGCGCACTTGCATTAGTAGTGGTTAAATAAATATAAAAATCATCTAAATCAGGCTCAAAAACAGCATCATATCTTTCATTAATTATTCCTATTTCACTGTCAGTTATAGAGTTATTACGAATATGGTTTAAGAGCTCGATAAATGTGGTATCCCTTTGCCGGTATATTTTATCCAGTTCTATAAACTCAAGATTTAATGATTTAAAACAATATGCACTAAAGAAATAGGGAGTAGGATAGTGTGATTGAAATATTTGCTTTTCCTTACTGGGTACTACAGGTGGCAATTGATATAAGTCACCGATACATATTACTTGCACGCCTCCAAATGGCTTATTTTCATTTTTACCATTCAGGCGAAGAAATTTATCGATACAATCGAGTAAATCAGCCCTAACCATTGAAATCTCATCAATGATGATCGCATCTAGCTTTTTATAAATATTCTCTTTGTTCTTATTTTCTTTAATAGTTTTGATTGCTTCAAGGGTTACACCAGGCTTTAATCCAAAAAATGAATGAAGCGTTTGACCTTTGATATTTACTGCAGCAGTACCTGTAGGGGCAAGGACGGCTATTTTCTTTTGAATATTTTCTCTAAAATGCTTTAATAAGGTTGATTTCCCTGTACCTGCTTTACCAGTAATAAAAACATTCTTTTCGCCTGACTCCATAAGGTCAAGTGCTTTAATAAACTGCTCATTGAGTTCTATATTGGTCTGAGTCATTCAGTTAATTACTTAATAACGTCGTGGGAGATTAGAGGTAAAAGTTGAGCTTTAAATTTGAAGATCAAATTTTTCACCAAATTAATACAGTAAACAACTTCAAATTAGCGAAATTGGCGGAATCATATAATGATTTCATATTTTTAGCATAGCCTTTAAAAAAATGACTGCTTAAGTTTTCACTCTTGGTTGAACAGGTGGAAAATTTAAGCAAATTTTGACAAAGAATATATTAGCTATCTTTATCTTTTCTTTTACTATTTTCTTTACCTTTACAAGCCTTTAGCGCTTGTTTAGCGGCTTTTTCTAATAACGATCCTATCTCTGGGCCCAAATATTCGTTTGCTAACCTAACATCTATGGCCAGCGTTTCTTTGACTATATGTGTTACTTCTTGTAGATGAGTATATCCTGCTGCGTGACGTAGGTCATAGAGTCGTTCGGCTAGTTTAATAAAGAGAACCGAAAGTTGTACGTGATCCTCTCTAATCGCCTCTTTCAATCGATTCTGCACATACAGCAAAGAAGGGTGATCTAAATCTTGGCGTTTATCTATACCTACTACATTTAACACAAAGGAATAGACACCTAAATTATAATGTTCTTTAATGTAAGAAATAGGTAAACAAGTATAGCGAACCAATTCATAAAGCAAAGAAGCATAAATCACTTTAGGAGAGTGAAAAACCCATTCTACTACTAATTCAGTAATCCCTACCGCACGCACATAAAACAATTGACCACAGGCATGCCTTTTGAATCCAAAATGTTGCCTTAACAGTAGAAGTAAACCTGAAATGATTTTTACATCAATAGGATCAGCTTTACAAAATGATTTGCAGATATGGTCATGGAACTTCATTAATGCCATCATAGAACTAGCTTCCTCTTTAGGAGTGATAAGCCCTTCTGAGGTTAAACAATCTAGAGGCAGTTCGACAGTCATATTGTTTAGAATATCCGTGACATCGCTAGGAAATACCAGCAACATAGTAGGGTGCTGACTGTCAATAGAAACTTCCAAATAGCCATAATGGGCACTCACTATAGTGGATATGGTGTCTTGCTCAAGATCTATGGATGGTAGTATTTTTTTCTTGCCTTGAGCGTCCGTAGTATCTATTGTATCATTGTAAACCTCCTTTACTTTAGGAAGTGCATCAGAATCAATAGTAGCCTGGCTAATGACTAAAGCAGTAGCTTGAAAATCTATAAAGGGAGCATGGCTGCTATCAATAGGATCAGCTCGCTTAAATTGTAAAGAAGTAGCATACAATTGTATTCTAACAATAGGTACATTTGGGCCCTCTAGCTTACCAATTCGTAAAATAGACTTAACCAATGAATAGACTACTTGATGGATATCGCATACCATGTCAGGGCATGGTTCTCCATTAGACAAGTTTATAGTTTCTATCAGCAGTCTAGGTGGAGCAGCTACTTCTTGGGATAAAGCAATCTCTACCTTACGTATTAGCTTGTCTAAAGTAATTTTATCAGGTTGTAGTAGTGCGTGATCCTTAGCTTTTTCTCTTCTGTTAAAGTAGATGATCCAGTCATAAAATTTATTAATAATACTTTGAATATCTTCCTTAAAAAGAGGAGTATGGTTGTCTAAAAAGGAGATGGATTCTTCAACTTTACGCACTACTTGGTTTAAAGTAAAACCATACCCTTTAGAGAGAGCAGCACCATTAGAAGGAAGTAGAGCTGCGTCATAGAGGGATGCTTTGAGTTGCTGGGATTCTCTAATCCCCTCTTGATCTTTCAGATAGAGCACTTGCTTAATACAATTACCTAGCTTGACTTTCAAGCAAATAATAATAGGTAAATAGCAACAGAATCAATATAAATATTGGAAATAAGGAGTATAATACTGGATAGAGTAACCCAGTAGAAATCGGATAAATGGCCACTAATAAAGTAACGGCTAAACCTGCTATACCTAGATAGAGTGGCAATACCCATAAGATTACGGCACAATGGGCCAAATATAATGACGCGGTAAAGATAGAGTTTACTGCATTCCACCAATTACAAAGTAAATTTAAAGGCAGATAAAGTGTTAATCCTATTAGCCAACATAGGCCAATACACCAAGCTGGAATGGATCTTATCTTTTTCGAGATATCATAAATAAATGGATAACCTAAATAACAAGTAGATACAAAGAGTTGAAGTATAAGCCAAGAACCATGATGCGTAATATGCTCTATAAAATAAGCTAACAAACTAGTGACAGTAGTATAGCATCCTATATATACAATCGTAGTATGGCTGGGTACCAGATTAGCCAATATAGCTTTTCTATTTGCCCAAGCATTTTTAATTGTTTCTCTTCGTTCCGCGCGCTTACGGGCATTTTCTTGTTGAATCTGTGTAAACATGCTATCTGGCTTAATCCAACCTGTATCTTTTGGCTGTTTTAGAAGATAATGGGCTGCCATCATGGCTAACCCATTGGCTAACATGCAAGGAAAAGCACCATCTATACCTATCTCTGAATCAATTGGTTCAACCCATTTGCTCCAAACTAAAATAGCTAGTGTGCCTGTGGCCATACCAATTAAGGCTGTACGAGAAGTGCCTCGGAAACCAAAAACCGATAATATAAAGGGAGCAGTTACTACGGGTATTGAAAAGTCAATAGCTAGAAACATTAATTTTAATAAATCCTTACACCAAAAAGCTACACACATAGCACACAGGCCAATTACTATAGTAGTCAGCCTAGCTACCCGTATTTGATAGATATAGGGAGTTTTTTTATCCCTCGGACACTTCCCACAATATCGTGACTAACCATAACAGCACAAGAATTTAAGTACGAGTCAGCTGTAGACATAGACATGGCCAGCAAACTAATGGAAAAAAATCCTTTAAAAGTAGAGGGGATATTGTGCATTATATAGGGCCAAATCTTTTCTTTTGGTAAATCAGGTGTTCCAACAAAAATGAACAAACCCACTAGGATAATACAACCTTCTATAAGAACACTAAAAATACTACCATATGAGAAAACTTTTTGGGCTTGAAGTGGGTCTAAAGCCATATACAATCTCTGGATAGTTGTAGGTTTTATATAGTACACTATGCCAGATAAAACTAGCGAAACTATAGCTGCTAGCTTAGTATCAAGATGCAATACAGTTCTAAACTGAAATTTTTCCTGCCTTTGTAAAAAAGAAATAACTTCTGATATGGGGATCTCTGTTTTTATAAAAATAAACCAAGCTAAAAGAGGAATAATCATGGAAAAGGTTAAAAACTGCAATACATCTGTAAAGGTAACCGAACGAATACCCCCAAAAGCAGAATAAGCAATAAGAATTAAGGTAGCCAGGATTGTAATTTCTCCGGAGTCAACTGGTCCTACACAAATAGTAATTGTTTTAGATATTACAACAATTTGGATGGAAAGACTAACAATAGATCGGCAAATATTGGATATAGCAGTAATAATCCTTGGATACGTACCATATACATATCCTATGGTCTCTGCCATAGAGAGGTGTTTCATAAATGGTCTCATACGTACTGCTAATCGACTAATAATCCAAATGCAAAAACTGCTATCGAAAATTAGAAATATTATCCAATAAAGGCCGATATCATGGATTTTTTCTACCTCACGGACCAACCCTCCTCCACCAAAATTAGTAGCCAACATTGTAGCTACTAACGTAGCTGTAGCAAACTGTTTATTCCCTACCGCATATTCTCGGAAGGTGGTTGTTTTTCTACTAAAATAAAATCCCACGGCTAATGTCAATAACAAAAATGCCACTACCATTAAAAGGGGTATATTAAGAGATATCATAATGAGATGAATCTATATTTTTTGGTTCTATGTTTTCTCTCGTTTGGTTTATACCTTCCTTATTTTCAAGGAAAATGTATACAGCTTGATAAAAGAATTCATCATGAGTCATATTTTCCCAATAACAATAATCTTGAATTTCCTCTATCATATTGGTTGGTAACACTGCTGGTATTTTTCGTGTCTCAATGCTTTTATCCGTATCAGTTGCATTACGTTGATCCTCTTGTTTTTTCATTTTGTATTAGGTTTTTATGAAATGGCATCTAATATTAGTTTGGAATCTATCCCTTACTTAAAACGAATATAAAAAATATTTATATATATACATACATATGTATATATGTATATATATGCTTAAGAAAGAAACTACTTATTTTATTTTTTTAAACTGATTATAAGACTATTATAAAATAGGAGGGGGTGGTGAATAAATGATTAAATAGTATTTTTATTAAAAAATTAGTCTAAAGCTAGTTGGATAAACTATAAGCCCTT
>NZ_JAACGD010000116.1 GCF_022810445.1 Candidatus Cardinium sp. cBcalN2
AATACAGCTCTTAAGTTGACACCATTGGCTGAATGGCTACGCTTTTACACCTTCATAACTAACGTAAAACTACTATCATGTACAGCCACAATCTGACTCATAGTATTATAAATAATGGGATCATTAATGCTTCCATGGCCAAACCTATGCGTTTTAAATACTGGAATAGACAAACTAGCTGCAAACTGATTAAGTGTTTTTATAATTTCTTTATTATCAGCGCCACAATGGCCAAATACTATAGCCTTTACATCCTTTAGCAAACCAGCCTGTGTAAAATGGAGTAAAGAACGATCTAGCTGATAAGCTTTTATTTGCGTATCCTCTAAAAATAAAATTTTATCTTTTGTTTTTACTTGCCAACTTGTACCAATACCTGTTTGCAAAACAGTTATATTGCCACCCGTAAGCTTGCCCTGCACACTATGCGCAGATTGGGCTGCTCGATTCATTGGAAATAGTTGACCAACAGTTATCTCTTTAACCCTGCCAGCAATTATCTCAGCTATCTTGATGAAATTAGCGCGATGTTTATCACTTTTAATCATTTCAACGATTCCGCTCCCATGAATGGTTTTCCAACCTCACGCTTGAGTAAGGAAAATATGGAGCACGGTTATATCACTATACCCTATAAAAAATTTCTCTCTAGCCGGTATCGGTAATTGCTGTAAAGCAGGGATCAACTTGGCGGCACCATATCCGCCACGTAAGGTCCATACGACATGATTCCCATCATCGAACAATGCATCTTTTAAATGTTTAAATCGTATTTCATCACTATTAGAGTGAAAAACAGATTTTTTTTGATCGAAAGAGCCTCTTGGTATATTTAATTTCAATGCAGCAATACCTTTTAAAGTAGTTAACTCACCTTTATTGAGACCTGAAGCAGGAGCAACAACTGTAATAGGTATATCTTTTAATAAATCAAGCACTTTCAGATGCATTTTTTCAAATGCTACACTTGAAAAGCTAGATAGCAAAAAGAAAATAGGTAGCGTGCAAAACCTACGCATCATAATATTTAAATTTATTTTATTTAGAACGATATATAAAAAATCATAAATTAGCTATAGCTAGCACAGTCTATGACAACCGCTTCTATAAAATGGATCCAAAGCGCTTAGAACAAAACAAATGGCTCAATGAAGTAATATACTATACTTATATCATAACGCCAATTGGTAAACTATTGCTAACCGCTAAGCATGGTAAGCTCATTGGCCTCCATATAGAGGGCCAAAAACATTTCCCTACCCTACACCAAAACGGGGAGTATAATGCGGATATGCCCATCTTTACCGATACAAAGAGACAATTAGATACCTATTTTACTTTAGGAAAAAGCTTATTTACCATTGACTATAAATTATATGGAACTGATTTTCAAATTAATGTATGGAATGTTTTAGCAAAAATTCCATATGGGGAGGTATTAAGCTACAAAAGATTAACCGCTTTAACCGCTTATCCGAATGCCATTAGAGCAGTAGCTTCAGCCATTGGTAAAAATCCTTTATCTATTATACTCCCGTGTCATAGAGTGATTAGAAGCGATGGCTCATTAGGGGGGTATGCTGGAGGGATAACTGTAAAAAAACAATTACTGAACTTAGAAGAAGATAGGGGATCAGTTTTAAAAAAAATTATTTTACATAGCACTAAAAAAACAGGTTTATGAAAATTGGTTTGCTTTCAGATACCCACGGATGGCTAGATCCCAAAATTTTTGATCACTTTGAACAATGTGATGAAGTATGGCATGCAGGAGATATTGGCGACCCCGAATTGCTAAGGTCATTCGATGGTTTTAAGAAGTTTAGAGCTGTATATGGCAATATTGACGAACCGCTAATAAGAAAAAAATATTCTGAATTTCAAGAATTTAAATGTGAAGATATCTCTATATGGCTGATGCATATAACGGGTTATCCTCCTTTATATACACCACCCATGCGCAACAAATTGAGCCAAGCACAACCTGATATTTTGGTGGGTGGTCATTCACACATCTTACGAGTGATGCATGATATCAAAAGACCTCCGCTACTTTATCTTAACCCTGGTGCTGCTGGGGTCCATGGTGCACATTATATGCGTACGGTTCTCCGTTTTGAAATAAACAAAAAAAAAATTGGTAATATAGAGGTTATAGAGCTAGGCAAGAGGGCAGCACTTATAGACAATAGTTAATCATTGATGAATTATGGAACTGATTGATACCCACGCACACATATATGATCTTCAAGAGCCACTATCACTAGTTTTAAACAGTGCACAAAAAAATCATATCAAAAAAATCTATATGCCCAATATAGATGAAGCAACGATAGCTACGATGCTAGAGACAGCAACCGCATACCCTTGTTGTCTGCCTATGATGGGCATCCATCCTTGTCACATCAGAAAAGATTTTACCAAACAATTATACCTAGTAGAAGAATGGCTTAATAAAAGCGATTTTATAGCAATAGGTGAAATTGGCATAGACCTATACCATGATACTGCCTTGTTTAAGGAACAACAAGAAGCCTTTAAAATTCAACTAGATTTAGCCAAACACTATCATCTACCGGTCTCCATTCACTGCAGAAATGCTTTTCAGGCAGTAATCCAATTATTAGAAAAAGCACAAGATGGTAACCTAAAAGGCGTCATTCACTGTTTTACGGGCAATTTACAAGAAGCAGAACAATGTATCAAAATGGGTTTTTCACTAGGCATTGGCGGAATTATTACATTACCAAAAAGCGGGTTAGCAGAAATCATCGCAGCTATAGACCTGGAACATTTAGTGCTAGAAACAGATAGCCCTTATCTAACACCCGTTCCTTTTCGAGGAAAGCCTAATCAGCCAAGCTACTTAGGTTACATAGCAGAAAAACTTGCTTTAATAAAAGAGGTAACCTTAGCAGAGGTGGCATACATGACTACCCGAAATGCTGAGGCAATTTTTGAAGCAAGTTAAGCATCTAAGTTGTACCTTTGGCCTTTGAATGCATAGGTCAATAATTTTTAGTTTCCTGTTTAGTATCTGTGCACGAAACTGCTAAAAGAGGCTTTTTTTACTTAAACGACCTAGTAGTAAGCATAAGCCTAAAAAAGTGGTCATTGTGGCTTGTATGCGTAAGCTCTTAGAACTAGCACATAAGATTATACAGGATCAAGCCTAATTTTGTTAAAAATTGGAAAAGTGAGACAAAAGGAGTGATTGCTGATCGCAATTAATTTTACAAGGGGCGTTTTTATACCTAGCCTTACCATAGTGCTGAATGGATACAAAAAAATTTGCAGGTTAAGATAATAGGTTTTATAAGGAACTTTTTTACTGATTTTTAGATACTTTTTCTTTAGAAGAAAAAGGTTTCTTCAATGTGCTCCATACCTTCCATTTCTTACATTTCTTATATTGCTTCTTTAATAATTTTGGGATGAATCTTTTCTCAGATTTTTTGTTATCATTTTCCTGCTTCTGCTTCAGATCTAAGGAAGAAGGGTGAACTGCGTGAAGTTGATCTTTAACAACTTCCGCATTTTGATTATTTTGCTCAGCTGGCTTCGAGAGCTGATTTGTTATAGAAACCTGGTCATTGCTATTAAGAAGAGGTATAGCATTATCACTAGGGTAGCGCTCATTTACCAAATGATTATCTACTGTATCTACTGGGATAATATTATTTTGGCACCTGCATAGCATACTTTTATCATCGCTTTGTTCATGGCTGATTTTAGCATTAGGTGATTTATCATTTTTCTCTTTTTTTTTAGTTTTCTTCTTTTTTTCAGTTTTCTGACTTGTAGTGCATGCTGCACTAACAGGATGGTTACTATTATTACGAGGGCAACCGCTTAAGCTTAAGAAAAAGATTAAAAAAACAAAACTATATCTTGAAATCGATAATCGTAGAGCCATTATTTATTTTTTATTTCTAATTAAGAATTAATTACTTATACTCACTTCCGCCACTTCCGCCACAGTAGTGAATGGATACTATGGTATTTAGAGTACCCAGCAGTTAGCTCGTTGCAAGTTTTAAACCAATAGGCTACACTTTTCGACGCTAGGTATTACATTAACCGTAGACTCCCTATAATTTTGAACTTAAAGCCAGCTTTAGCTAAAAAATGAAGAGGAGTCCTATGGGCTTGTGTATAATTATTTAATCATTATTATTATTATTTTGAATGTATCTAACTAGGTATTTTTACCTCGAAGCACATTTAGGAAATAGGGTTAAGGGCAGTTGCTGATATTAAATTTTTATTTCTTTTTCTGTAAATTTGGCTGTTCCTATTTTTGTATCGCTGTTGCCTCTCTAAAAAGCAAAAACAAGCAATAGTATTCTTGCAATTTTAAGAAATTTTAAATGATTAACCAAAAATAATTTATAAAATATATGTTGCATCGCCTGATTTCTAAAAGATCTACTTTATGGATCAACCGGTTTAATATTTTTTTTCTCCCGAAACAATTTTCCAAACGTTATGTACTACTTTTAATTGCCTTGAGCAGTAGTTTATTCTATCTATCTTGGTGTTCTTCTTGGTTTGGTGGTTTGTTACTGGTGGCCATCATTCCCATGCTAGGTATATTAAAACTGCTTACCATAACCCCTAGCAAAAAATATTTCTATTTCTTTTCCATTATTTTAACCCTATTGCTTTGGAATATATTAACGCTTTGGTGGATTTATAAAGCGGCCTTTCCGGCTGTTTTCTTTGCAGTCTGTTATAATACTTTGTGCCTTGCTTTACCTTGGCTCTTTTATTATTATACCCGGAAGTGGGGGGGCTTATATCTAGGTTATCTAGGACTGGTAACGAGTTGGCTAACCTTAGAGCATGCCCATCTTTCGTGGGATTTTTGGGAACTTACCTTTCCGTGGCTCAACCTAGGCAATGGGTTGGCTGCATTACCGCAATGGATTCAATGGTATGAATATACGGGCATACTCGGAGGATCACTTTGGATTTTGATAGCTAATATACTGCTTTACCACTCAATCTTTGAAAGAACCAATCGTTTTGTATTAAAGGGATTATTGGGTTGGGTATTCATCCCACTATCTATAAGCTTGATCATCTACTACTACCATAGAGAAAAAGGTAACTACATAGAAGCAGTAGTAGTGCAACCTAATATTGATAGCTACACGGAGAAATATCCGTACGCTCGATTCTTTATCCCTTACGAATGTCAAATAGACCGATTATTGACCCTTTCTAAAGAGCAGCTCACACCAGCAACTTGTTTGCTGCTTTGGCCTGAATCGGCCATTCCAGGCTCTTTACAAGAAGCAAGGCTACATGACGATCAATTGATGCAGCCTATATTCGAATTTTTGGAGCGCCATCCTGCCTTACACCTGATAACTGGTGCCACTTCCGAATCGATATATGGCCTAACCAAGGCTACAAAAACTGCCCAAAAAGTACGAGGGGAATATACTGATTATTTTAATAGTGTTTTTTACTTAAAAACCGGTAAAAAAATAGATATATATCATAAGCACAAAAGATTACCAGGTGGAGAATATATTCCTTATTTAAATATTTTACCAGAAAAGATGTGCGGTTGGCTCAAACGAACATTTCTTGATATCGGTGATATAGATCCTTGTTTGGCTCAGGGGAATGGCGCCCAAGTTTTTGAAATAGATCATCGCATCAAGATTGCACCAATTATTTGTTATGAATTATTGTATGGTGCTTTTGTAGGCAGTAGTGTCCAAAAAGGAGCGAATCTACTGGGTGTAGTGACCAATGATGGTTGGTGGGGCAACACCCCTATATACGACCAATTCTTTGAGTATAGTCGCTTAATAGCTATCTCACATCGAAGAAGTGTCATACGTGCAGCTAACACGGGAATTTCTGGATTTATCAATCAGCGTGGAGAGGTAATAGCGGAAACCAACCGATTAGAAACTGCTGCTATGCGATCAGTAGTATATGCCAATAATAAAATGACTTTTTATAGCTTATATGGTGATTATATTGGCCATATCGCTGCATGGATCTGCTTGATCTTATTTTGCATAGTATGGATAATCCGATTGCAGCAAAAATATAGAGATCCTAAAAAAATGGTTAAAAGCGGCAGTTGATGATTTTGGCATAAACCATAAAACCTGCTGCAAAACCTATTTGTGATCAGCAATTTTTAGGAGAAGCGCAGTCGAGCACCGCATAATACTAAATGTATTGGAGGAGGATAGACAAGCTTCGACACCAAAATAGCCATTAGAAATAGGTTTTGCAGCAGGTTTTATGGTTTATATTTCATGTTGGTTATCTTGGTAATAAGCACAAAAAGTGGTTAGGGAGCATTGTTCACATTGTGGCTTTCTGGCTTTACAAATATACCGGCCATGTAGCACAATCCATCGATTGGCAATTGGTATATATTGAATCGGTAGATGTGCCATAAGTTCTTTTTCTACCATAAGGGGTGTTTTGGCCAAGCATGATGCCAAGCCAGTACGTTTTGCCACTCTAAAAACATGTGTATCTACAGCTATGATAGGTTGATTATATAGTATAGCCACTAGTGCATTTGCCGTTTTACGACCTACCCCAGGTAATGTTTGTAAGGCTGCTACAGAAGAGGGAATCTTATGCTGAAATGATGTAGCAAGCTGATGGGCCATTTCTATTAAAAACCGGGTCTTCTTTTTAGAATAAGAAATAGGTTTTATACATGCCAATACCCTATTAAAGGAGGCTTTCGCCAAATGGCCTGCGGTAGGAAACCTGGCAAAAAGCAAGGGCGTACAACTATTTACCCTTTTATCTGTACACTGTGCACCTAGTACCATAGCTACAAGCAATTGAAAAGGTGTGGCATAGATCAGTTCTGTTTTAGAAGCTGCTGGTGCAGTTTGCAAATACTTAACAAAAGCTTGATAACGTTCTCTTGTATTCATAATTGAGTCAATAGCATCTAGCTAAAAAAGCTAGTTAGGTATCATAAAAATCAAGCCCTCGGTAAAAAGTTGCGGAAAGCACACCGTACAGCTGGAAAAACAGAATTTGCCCGCTATGCAGGCTTCGAACAGGTTGTTTGTCTATTTCAGCTGTAAGGGGTGATTTCTAGTCGCAACTATTTTACAAGAGGCATTTTTTTGTTGTTTTGGCATACCTCTGGCGTAATGGTGAATAGATGCTATCAAGTTAATGGTATCTAACTAAAAATTTGCATAATTATAATAGATACATTTAATTTATAAAGGTACTTTTAAGGTTTAAAATAAAATATTTTATAGAGCGAACCTTGTGCTTGCTTTATTTTTAGAGTAGATTTGTGGTTGAGCAAGTATCAAGAGACCATTGTAAATTACAAACGAAATAACCTTATCTTATGATTGTTGTAGAAATAAAAGAAAACGAAGTAATAGATAGAGCGCTTAAAAGATTTAAGAAGAAGGTTGAGCGTGTCGGTATACTCAAAGAGGCTAGAAAACGTATGGCTTATACAAAACCAACGGTCAGCAGAAAAGCTAAAAAATTAAAAGCCATATATAAGTATCGCATATTGCATGGCAACAACGGATAAATAAGGACTTTTTATCACACTTTTTTATTGTAAAAAAGTCAAATACAAGTTTCTTATGGATAATCAACAGCTCCTTAATCTTTTTACAACCTATTTAACGGCAGAAAAGAGAGCCAGTCCGCATACTGTTTTAGCTTATAAAACAGACTTAAAGCAATTTGTAAATTACTTTTTTGAGTTAGCTCCTAAAAAAATAGTTACACAGGTAACTAGTCAGGATCTACGTGGTTGGATGATGGTTTTAGCCAAGCAAGGGCTTACCCATCGTTCTATCAATAGAAAAATGGCTGCGCTACGTATTTTTTATGCTTTTCTACAAAAAAACGCACTTATAGTTGATTGTCCTACGGATCTACTTAAAAGCCTAAGAGGAAAAAAAAGGCTACCTATCTTCTTTCAAGAAAAAGAGCTGTTGTCTTGCTTAGATCAAGCTAAGTTTCCAGCTAATTTTTCTGGATTGCGTGATCAATTAATTTTAGAACTGCTATATGGAACGGGTATGCGCTTAGCTGAGCTTATAGCGCTTTATCAACGAAATATCAATTTTGCAGACGAAACCGTTAAGGTGCTAGGAAAGCGTGATAAAGAACGCATCATTCCTTTTCCAAGGTCATTAAGTCAATTAATAGTGACTTATTTGGTTGAAAAAGAAGCTTTAGGCTATCATATTACCCCAGAGCTCATCGTAACCGATGCTGGAAAACGCTGTTATCCCATGTTTATTTATCGAGTAGTTAAGAGGTATTTGGCACCAACTACACGTGCCAGTCAACATAGTCCGCATATATTACGCCATACCTTTGCTACGCACTTACTAGATAGAGGAGCTGACTTACAAGCTATTAAGGAATTATTGGGTCATGCAAACCTGGCTGCTACCCAAGTCTATACCCATAATTCTTTGACCAAACTACAAGAAATATTTAAAAAAGCCCATCCTAGAGCGGAAGAGCTGTAAATACAAACGTTATGCTGGTTGTACATGCTTTTAAAGAGGCTTATCAGAGTCTTAAAGCCCATGCATCCCGAACTCTCTCTATGGGATTTGGTGTCTTGTGGGCAATTTTTATACTGGTATTGCTACTAGGTATTGGAAATGGCTTTCACAATGGTATTGTTCAAGCATTTGCCAAGTATGGCATAAAAACCATGTTTATTTGGCAAGGTAGAAACGCTGGAAAAGATTGTCGCATTCCCTTAGAAATGGGTGCCAACGTATCTCAGTCATTTAATAATACCATTGACCATCTCAGTCCTATATTAGGGTATCATAGTCCCATAAAACATGAAACAAAAACAATTTCTTCATCCATTTTAGGATGTGACCCTTGCTATGCCTCATTGGCTCATTTACCTATACAAGAAGGACGTTTTTTTACACCACGCGATACAATAGAGGTAAATAACATTTGCGTTATAGGTGCTAACATCAAAGAAAAATTATTTGGCGCTGCTCCTGCTATTGGTAAATATATTTTTTGGGGAACTATTGGCCTGCAAGTAGTGGGTGTACTAGATACCTTAGATGTTAGCTCTTATAATGAATCTGATGCTATATTGCTTACAAATAATTTATTTACAAAACTTTTTCCTAAAAGAAGTCATTATGTAAGTGCTATTCGGCTTAGACTAGTGCCAAGTGCTTGTGATCAAGTAGTTGAAAAACAGTTGCGTGCTTATTTTGCACGCCATTTGCATTTTGATGCTAAAGATACAAAAGGGATTAGTATATTTAGTATAGCCCAACATGCTGCTAAATTTGATAACTTTTTTAAAAATATAGCTATTTTTAATGGCATAGTAGGTATATGCTTACTTATAACTGGCATTGTAGGGATTAGTAATATGATGCTAGTGACCATTCAAGAAAGAAAACAAGAGATGGCTATTCGGAAGGTATTGGGCAGTCGTTCTATAGAAATTGTAGCAATGATTTTAGCTGAAGTAGTCATCGTAACCCTTATTGCTGGGATGGTTGGTTTGACAGTAGGGTTTTCGCTTATGGGATTATTGAATAAATGGGTAGTGCCATCATGCAAAGCCTACTACTTATCTACTTTAACTTGTCCTGCTTGGTTTATACTTGGTGGGTTGGGTCTGATCACTTTAGCAAGCTGTTTGGCGGGTATACTACCCGCTATAAGGGCTGTAAACATCAAGCCTGTAGATACATTAGGTAGTAAGTGAAATAAAATCGGCTTATTTTGCTTTTTATCATATGGTCTATCTTCAAACATCATATGGTTTATTTTCAAAATAGAAAACCTATTATATGTTTTCCTATCAATATTGTTTAGAGATATTTTATAACTTAAAATCCCATAAAACGAGAACCATTTTTACGGGATTTGGTGTGATGTGGGCCATGCTTATCCTGGTCCTTTTACAAGGGGCAGGGAGTGGACTCTATAAGCATATGATTCAAAAATTCTATGGCTATAGTATTCCTATTATGACTATTCGTCCAGGTTACAGAGCAACTGAGCCGGTTCACTTCACAGAAACGCTAAAAAATGATCTTGCTAATCATTTGAATCTTTTTAGAGAAATTATGGCTGTCTTTCGGACTGACCGCTACGTTACTTATGAACAAGCCGTGCACAAAAGTAACATACTCGGTGTAGACGCTGGCTATAAAAAGATAAAAGATTTGGCACTTAAAGAGGGTCGTTTTTTGACCGAACGTGATATAGCACAACGGCTTCCAGTTTGTGTACTAGGCTTGAAAATGAAAACTAAAGTTTTTGACAACAAACCAGCTATTGGCGCTTTTATTACCATAGATGGAACAGTTGTTACTGTGGTTGGTCTATTGGAAGCAACTGCTGGAGTAGATGATGATGCCATCATGATTCCAAACAGTTTATTTAGGGGATTATTTCCTAAAGATGCTGAAAATACTGACTGTATCATCTCTACCCTACCCCCTAGGCAAAACCCTATACAGGTAGCAGAAAAGGTTCGGGCTTATTTAGCCAAGCGACTTAATTTTGATGTAGCAGATAAGCATGCCATCCACATAAGTTCATCTAGACAGGCCAAATCTTTTCAACTATTATTTATGATCATGCAGGGTTTTATTTGGTTAATCAGTCTCTGTTTTTTGGTCAGCGGCGTGGTTGGTGTAGGGAATATGATGCTGGTTGTTGTCAAGGAGCGTACCCAAGAGCTAGCCATTCGCAAGGTGATCGGTGCCCAGTCAAGTGATATTATAGGATTAATTTTAATGGAATCAATTGTTATTAACTTGATTTCTGGTATCTTAGGTTTAGCTGCTGGTATAGCGATCCTCCAATTGATCAATAGCTACTTGTTGGCTATAATTCAAAAATATGGTATGGCTCATTTTGAATTTCAACTTTCTATGCTTTTATCTGCCTTAGTTATTTTAGTGCTGTGTGGTGGTTTAGCTGGCATTATCCCCGCAAAAAAAGCATTGTCCATTAAACCAGTAGATGCTTTAAATAATGAGTAAAAATGCGTATAATAACAAAAATGATTCTAACCACTGCGATCATAACGGGAGGTGGTTTTGCTTATTCTAAACTATATAAAGATAAATGGGGCAAGCTAGATCAGGCAACTTTTCAAACCACAGAACCCACTCGCAGAACAATTATTCGAAAAAAAGTTTTTTCTGGTAGCCTAATACCCCATAAAGAAACTAAACTAGAGGCCCATGTTACCGGTATGGTAGATAAATTATTCGTACAGGTAGGTGATCATGTCCAAAAAGGAAGCATTATTGCCCGCATTAAAATCATGCCTAGTGCCAAAGAGCTGGAGGTTGCAGAAAGTAAGTTACGTTTGGCAGCTATCGACCTCAATCAAGCCAGGTCCAAATACTTACGCAGTAAGCAACTTTTTAGTAAAAAGATGCTTTCTAAAGAGGCCTATGAAGCCAATGTAGCAGTCTGGGAACAGACTAAAGAAAAATTGGCTGCAGCCCAGAAGCAATTAGAGATAACACGATGTGGATATACCTCGGCAAAAGGGATAGGTGCCAATATCCTTAGAGCTACTAGCAAAGGGACGATCTTAAACTTACCCATTAAAGATGGAAGTATGGTACAGGCAATCAGTGAAAAAGCTTCTGGCACCACAGTGGCTGTTATTGGCGATATGGATCAATTTCTGTTTTCAGCCAAGGTAAGTGAACTAGATGTAGTTCATTTAAGGAAAGGCATGACCTTTATAGCTTCATTAAATGCTTTTAATGAAGAGAAACTCAAAGTTACTTTAACTAAAATTGCTCCTAGAGCTAGTGAAGAAGAATTTAAAAAAGGAGAAATTAAATTTGAAATAGAAGGTATTATACAAAAACCAAAGAAATCAAAAATTACTTTACGTGCAGGTTATTTAGCGCTTGCAGAGGTTATGCTAGAACGCGTAAACGATGTACTAGCCATTCCAGAAAGCATAGTTCAAATAGAAGAAAAAAATTATTTTGTCAAATGTTTGAGTGATGGTAAACCAGTTAAAAAAAATGTGATATTAGGGGTATCAGACGGTCTTTATGTGGAGGTCAAAGAAGGTCTTACGGAGGCAGACCTCTTAATTGTAGAAACGTAGCATGATTCAGATTCAGGACTTATATAAATCCTATCAAAACGGTACGATCACTAGAGAAGTACTTAGTGGCATCAATTTTCACCTTGAAAAGGGGGACCTTGTTGCTTTAATGGGGCAATCGGGTGCTGGAAAATCTACCTTATTAAATATTATTGGTATATTGGATCATTATGACCATGGGGATTACTATCTTAATGACGTCCACATGAAAAATCTTTCTAACCAACAAGCCAGTAAATATAGAAGTCAATTAATTGGGTTTATCTTTCAGCGGTTTCATTTAATTCCTTTTAAAACAGCATTAGATAATGTGGTTCTACCCCTCTATTACCAAGGCATAGAACGAGAAGAACGCTACAAACGGGCATGGGCGATGCTAGACAGAGTTGGCTTATCTGCTTATGCGCATCAGAAGCCGAATGAACTTTCAGGTGGTCAACAACAAAGAGTAGCTATTGCACGCGCGTTGGTAACAGACCCTCCTTTAATATTGGCAGATGAGCCAACGGGAGCTTTAGATAGTAGCACGGCCTATGAAATCATGGCATTGCTTAAGGAAATGAATAAAGAAGGGAATACGATTCTTATCGTAACCCATTCTCTGCAGGTTGCACGCCAATGCAACAGTATCCAAGAAATTGTAGACGGAAAAATTGTTTAAATACAAACTTTACTAAAAGATGTTGGTGATCAAAAAATTGGTTTCACGCTTAAGCATAATAGGCATCCTGACCCTTTTAGCTCATAATATAGCTCAAGCTAAAAACAAGCCGATCAGCTTACAAGAAGCGATAAACATCGCCTTAAAAAATAATTTGAGTATTCAAATTGCCCAAAACGATAAAAAGCAAGCAATTATTGCTAATAGAATAGCGAATTTTCGCCTATGGGCCCCTCGAGCTACCTTAAGGCTGTATCAAGAAAATAGGTGGGAATCCCATACTACCAACCATCATATTCAATCAATGCCTGTTTTTAGATTTAAATGGCAGTTAACATCACTTGTTGATAAAATCTTCCAGACTAAAATTCACTGTCAAAATAATGTTATTCATAAACTAGTCGCAAAAAAGTCAGTAGAAAAAGAATTACAGCAAGTAGTTACCGCTTATTATGAACTAGCATTGGCACAAAAAAAATGGGAGTTATCCAATACGCTTATCAAAGCTGCAGCAGCTAGGTTAAACATAGAAGAAGAGAAATTCAGATTAGGGATTATATCTAAAATAGACTGTTTGGATGCGCAACTGGCTTTAAAAGAAATAAAATTAACCTTACTGGAGCGGCAAGAAGCTTTACAAGCAAAACGCCGGTGTTTAAACAGGATACTTGATAAGCCCTTAACCGAAGAGACCTTGGTGCAATCCAATATTTCTGTCCAGCCTATATGGGACATGACCACTATTACAAAAGAAAAAGTAGTAGATTTAGAGACAGCCATTCAAGTAAAAAAAGTAGCCATAGCAGCCACAGAGTTAAATAGAGTTAGAACTCCATTGTCTTGTTTAAGCCTATCGGGTAGTTTTGACTCGAAAGGCTATATATATAATTTCAAAGAGGCAATATGGACTTCTGATAAGCAATCTAACAAATGGTTAGCCAACATCGGGGTTAGCATTGATATGGTTCGTTTGCTACTGATGCCTGCAACGATTAAAAAAGCCAAAATCGGTTTAAATAATGCAAAGCTTGCTTTACAACAGCAAAAATTAGCGATAGAGAGTGGTTTAGAAGATAAAAAATGGCAATATCGGCATGCTTTAGGTGTCTACAAAGTAGTAGAAGAACAATTGAAAATAAGTAAACAAAAATTGATTTTTGTAAAAGAAAAATACCGCCTGAATCAGGCGAAACTACTTGAATTACATGAGGCAGAAGAAGCTACGCAAAAAATAGAAATTCATTTAACAGAACAAGCCTTTAAGGTAAAAGAAGCAGAATTTGCGCTATATCAGCTGGTAGGTATGTTTCAAAAAAAGTGATTGTGTTGGCAGGTATCTGCTCACAACATTGGTAAAAAGGTGTTTTTAACTTACTTTTTGCTTGATCAAAAAGTAAGCAAAAAATCAAGCCCTGGTAAAAAGTTGCGGAAAGCGCCCCTTACAGCTGGAAAAACAGAATCCACCCTGCGACATCCATTGAAGCTGTTTTTCTAT